>JBEVLR010000339.1:0-4266 GCA_040509075.1 Burkholderiaceae bacterium
TCGCCAGACCCTCGCGCAGCATGGCGTGGTCGTCGGCGAGCAGCCCGCGCCAGGGCGCGGGGGCGGTTGGAAGGGGGGTCATGGGCGATCGCGGGCAATCGCCGTTCTGGCTTCCCCCGGCCCGATCGCGATCTTCGGCGCCGGGGCAATCCATCGCGCCGGCGCCTCGGGCAAACCCCGGATCGCATGCGGCGACCCAAGACGGGTCG
Source organism: Burkholderiaceae bacterium (assembly GCA_040509075.1). Classification (GTDB taxonomy): domain Bacteria; phylum Pseudomonadota; class Gammaproteobacteria; order Burkholderiales; family Burkholderiaceae_C; genus Scleromatobacter. The sequence goes on from JBEVLR010000339.1 coordinate 210, forward strand.
CGGCCTATCATGCGCCCATGCCGACGCCGCGCGCGAGGAAAACGGAATGAACTGCCGCACGCCGGCGCCGGGGCGGAAAATCTTGCCGCCCGCCGCCGGCTTCGACCCGCTCGGCCTGGCCGCCGGGTATCTGCGCTGCCCGTTCGCGATCGGACACGCGTGCGCGGTCGACGGGAACGCCGACTCCCTGTGCCGAGCCGTGGCGGGCCTCATCGTCGGACAGTGCGCCGCCATGCGCCTGGCGCGGGGCCGCATGGACTGGGGCAACGAGCGAGGGGGCGCGCTTCGCCGGCGGCCGCGGTCAGGTGCCCGGAATGAGTTTCGTCCATCCGACGATCGCGCGGCGACGCGGGCGTGGTGGGAACAAACGTTGTCCGGCCGCCGCCCGGGACCCCACGAATGCCGACTGCGTCGCCACGACGGCGTCCACCGCCGGTTCGCCGTGCGCATGTCGCCCGTGGCCGGGCCCGACGGCCTGGCGCGGCGCTGGTTCGGTTGCGCGCGACCGACATCGAGCGTCGACCTCCCGCGCCACCGTGCTGGTGCGTTTGCCTCGCCGGCCGTCCGGCGGGGCCGGCCCCGCGGCAGCCGCCGGGCTGAGGGAGAAGCCGGAGCCGCCCGGTGCGCCCCCGTGCGCGGACTTCAATGCGGCGGCGCCGCCTGTTGCGCCAAGCCTGCGTGCGGCTCGTCCAGGCCGGGCGCATCGCCATGCCGGCCCGGCGCCGTCGCGGCCGCCTCGCCCAGCCAGGGCCCGATCGCCGCCAGGACCTGGGCCACCAGCGCGTCCCACGTGGAGGCCTCGAGCAACGCCTGGCGCGCTCGACCGGCGTGCTCGCGGCCGGCCGGCGGCGGCGCCAGCGCCTCCTCGATCGCCGTTTCGAAGCCATCGACCCCTTGCGCGATGCGGACGACGTGGCCGTACAGCGACACCACGTCCGGCACCGCGGTGCTGACGATCTCCAGGCCGCCCGCCAGGTATTCAAGGGTCTTGGTGGGGCTGATGAAGCGGGTCGCCTCGTTCAGCGCGAAAGGCATCAGCGCGGCATCCCAGTGCGGCAGCAGGTGCGGCAACAGGCTGTAGCTCGCCATGCCGACCCAATGGAGGTTGGAACGGCGGGGCAGGCTCGCCGGGTCGATCTTGGCGACCGGGCCCACCATCACCAGCGACCAGTCGGGCCTTCGGGCCGCCAGGCCGTCCAGCAGTTCGAGGTCGATCCGTTCGTCGATCACGCCCATGTAGCCCAGCCGGGGCGCGGGAAGGCCGGCGTGCAGCCGGCTGGCTTGCCTCGCCTCCGCGCTGCGCTGGTCGAGGCCGGATCGGTCGAAGTGATGGACGTCCACGGCGCTCGGAAGGCAGCGCGCGTCGGGGCGGCGCGGCTTGCGCGCGAGCTGCAGCGAAGGGCCGCCCGTGAGCACCACGTCCGCGACCTCGAGCAGCTGCCCTTCGCGCGCGAGCAGCTCCGGCGGCGCGAAGCGGAACGACGCCAGGTCGTCCATGCAGTCGTAGACGATGCCGCGCGGCTCGACCCACTTGAGCAAGGGCAGCGCCATCGGCGTATAGAACCACACCAGCGGCTGGTGGATGCGCCGCTCGGCGAGCAATGCACCGAGCATCTTGCCGAGCGGCGCGAAATGCGCCTCGGCGAATCCCGGGGCCGGGTCGGCCAGGCGTGGCGTGACCACTTCGACGCCCGGCGACACCGCCTCGATGTCCAGACGCGGCGCGTCCGCCTCGAAGACCGGCTCCTCGACGAAAAGGACGTCGTGCCGGCGCGCGAGGCGGGTCAGGATGTGCTGCGGCCGTTGGAAGACGAAGCCCCAGCGCAAGTGGCTGAGCACCAGGATGGTTGAGCGCCCCGAGGGCGGCGAGGTTCGGAGGAGGCTCCGTGATGGCGGATGAAAGGACATGGCGCAAGGTTCATGGAAGAGACGCCCGCGAGGAGCGCACATCGGATGCAGGCAGGCTTTGCGCCCGCAGGACCCGGGCAACACGCCGTTTCGCCCCGGAATCTTCCCGGGGCGCCCCGTCGCCATTTCGGCGGCATCGCCCGCATCGGCGCCGGCCAGGGGGGCTGGAGCCTCCATGGCGCCGCCGGCGGAGCGAGCCGGCCCACCCTTACCGGCGCGGCGGCACGTCGCCGGCGCGGGGGGCGATCGAATGGTTGTAGACCTCGTCGAGCACCGGGCCGCGGTCGGTGTCCGTGCCCGGCCCCACCGTATCCAGGTAGGCCTGCTGGCCGATTTCCTGATGCTGCGCGCTCGCGCTCGCTTGGCTGCTCGCGGACTCGTCTTGCTCATGGGGCAGCTTCGGCTCGGCTCGAGGCCGCGCCGCGCCTGCGGCGACCTCGCCGGCGTCGGGCAGGCCGCCCTGATCGTGATGCGTCGTCGTCTCGCCGCCGCGCCGTTCAGGCGGACGGGTGTCTTCGGGTCGTGTCATGGCGTCTCCAGGTGTCCGCCCCTGCGGCATTGCGCATGCCACGTCCGCCATGGCGCGGATGCGGCCGTGCGCCGCGGATCGCGCCTGCGTCGAATCGGCGATGCGCCCCGCGGCCGCCGACCGCCCGGCCCGGCCGAAGCGGGACGCCCCGCTCCCGGCCCTGGTCGGGCCCATGCGTAGGCGGTGCGGCACAAAGCGGCCGCATCGGTATTTCGGCCCGACAGCTTGGATCCCGCGCGAGGCGCGCCCATCCACGATGTCCACGAATATCCACGAGTGCTCCGGAACGAAAAAGCCCGCACGGGGCGGGCTTCTCGAAACTGCCGATCGCTTGATTCGGCAAGATATCCGTGGTGCCGGAGAAAGGAGTCGAACCCTCGACCTTCTCATTACGAATGAGCTGCTCTACCAACTGAGCTACACCGGCGTTTCAGCAACGTCCCGCCGCCGGAAGGCGCCGAGGATGCCGCGAAGCCGGTGATTCTAGCGTAAATGTCCGGGCGTTTGGAAGCGCGGCGCGGCGCCGTCTGCATCGAGGCGCCGCGTGGCGGCGCCCGCCGCTTCAGGCGTGCAGCTGCTTCTCGTGGTGCAGCAGCCAGTCCGCGGCCTCCGCGAGGTCGGCGCAGGTGAAGTCCGCGCGCGGTTGCGCGATGTCGTGCGACAGGTGATCGATCGCATCGGCGATGCGGATGCACGCGGCGACGCCCGCGGCGCGGCCGGCGGCGATGTCGGATGGTTGGTCGCCGACCACCACGCAGGAGGGCAGGTCGAGCTTCAGGTCACGCGCCGCGCGGCGCAGCATGCCCGCGGCCGGTTTGCGGCAGTCGCACTGGCGCCGCCACGCGGTCAGCGGAGCGTCCGGCAAGTGCGGGCAGTGGTAGACGCCGTCCAGCGACACGCCGTGGTGCGAGAGTTCGGCTTGCATCCAGCCGGTGAGGTTGTCGTATTCCGCAGGGCCGAACAGCCCGCGCGCGATGCCCGGCTGATTGGTGACGACCACGAGCCGCCAGCCGCCCTGCCTCAGCGCCCGCAGCGCATCGATCGAGCCCGCCAGCCAAGCGAATTCGTCAGGCCGGCTGACGTGGCCGCGGTCTTCGTTCAGGACGCCGTCGCGGTCGAGGAAGACGGCGCGCCGGATGGGCGTGGGGGACGAGCCTTTGCGGCCTCCGTAGGCGCGGGCGGCTCCAGGCAACCAGACCGCGCTCATCGAGCGACCTCCGTGCCGCGCGCCGCGGCGCCGAACGCGACCAGCTTGTGCAGGAAATCGAATCGGTTCATGGTTGGAAACGGCAATCCGGCAATCCGCAGAACGCGCCAGCCGTCCGGTTCAGGCGGCGTCGACGTGCATTCATCTTCGCACCGATCGCGCGCCGCGTGTCGCCCTTTTCCGCTTCGAGCGGCCGCTTGCCGGGGTTGGTTCGCGACGGCATCACCTGCTTCGCATCCACCGTCCCGGCCCTTGCGCCGCGGCCTTTCCCCCTTGCTCGAAAAGCCCGGATCCATTGCTCGAACAGGTGCGGTGGCGTCGGCGGCGGCCGATCCCGATGCTGATCGAGGTGAGGTCGCGCAGGCCCGGCGGCCTGCGGGGAGCCCGCGCCGTCCGCGGCTTCAGGCGGCGGG
>JBEVLR010000340.1:0-7229 GCA_040509075.1 Burkholderiaceae bacterium
CGGGGGCTTCTGGCCGCCCTGCCCGATCACGGCGGCGCGGTAGCGCGCGCCAAGCTTCGGGTCGAGCCGGTCGCCGCCGAACGCGGTGCGCAGATCCAACGCGACCGCCTGGCTCCACAGGTAGCCGTAATAGCCCGCTCCATAGGCGCCGGCGATGTGGGCGAAGCCCGATGGGAAAGCGGTGCCGGGAACGTAGCCGAGCGGCGTCGCGGCTTCCATCCTCGTCCAGGTGTCCATCGGATCGGGGGCGGTCGGGCCGTGCAGCGCCAGGTCGTAGCTCGCGAACAGCTGCTGACGCGCCACGAGCAGGCCTTTGCCGAAATCCTGCGCGGCGCGCGCCTTGTCGACCAGGGCCTCGGGCACCGGCTTGCAGGACGGGCAGACCTCCTGGAACACTTTCAGCACCTTCTTGTCGAAGACCCAATCTTCCAGCATCTGCGACGGCGCCTCCAGGAAATCCTGCATCACGTTCATGCCGCCGTCGCTCGCGTAACGCGCCGCCGACAAGTTGTTGTGCAGCGTGTGGCCGAATTCGTGCAACAGCGTCTGCAGCTCGGGCAGCGTGAGGCCGCGGCGGTCGAGGTTGGCGACCAGCACCGCCTGCGCGGCGCGGTCGGAGGCGGCCGCCGCGTTGCGGTAGCCCCAGACCGACGTATGGTTGTATTTGCCCTCGCGCGCATAAGGATCGACGTACAGGCTCGCGATCTTCCTGCCGGTGGCGACGTCGGTCACCGCATAGGCCTGGACGTCGGGCGACCAGTATTTGCCGTCGACGCGGTCGTAGCGGACGCCGAACAGCCTTTCCGCGACGCGCATCACGAAACGCAGGCTCTCTTGAGGCGGAAAGTACGGGCGCAGGCCCTCGTCGTCGACCGCGAATCTCTCGCGCTTGAGCCGTTCGGCGTAGAACAAGGTGTCCCAGCGCTGCAGCTTCACGCCTTCCGGAGCGACCCCCAGATGGCGGGCCTTCGCATCGCGCAGATCGGCGAGATCGCGCTTTTCTTTCTCGGCGACGGCGGCCTGCACGTCGTCGAGGAACTTCGTCGCCCGCGCGGTGTTGCCGATCATGCGGTGGCGAAGCAGGAAATCGTCGTAGCTCGCGCAGCCGAACAACTTCGCGTACTCGAGCCGCAGCCTGGTGATCTGCTGCAGCACTTTCAAGTTCTCGTTTCCGCCCTGGTTCGCCTTCGCGCGCCACAGGCGCTCGCGCGCGGCCGCGTCCTCCGCGCCCTGCAGCACCGCGTAGAAGGTCGGGTCGTCGATGCCCAGCGAGACCTTGCCGTCCGGATCGCGCGGCCGGTCTTTCCAGACGCTGTCGGGCACGCCCTTCATCTCGGCTTCGGTGAACGCCACGCGCACGCGCTCGTCGCGGATGTTCTTGTCGAAGGCCTCGCCGAGCGAGATGATCCGGTCGGACAGCTCCCTGGCGCGGGGCCGGCGATCCACCGGCAGCGCAACGCCGGAGTCCTCGAAACCTTCGAGGGCGACCTCCACCGCGCGGCGGTCGATCGGATCCTTCAGCACCGATTTCTTTCCGAGCAGATAAATTTTTTCGTTCAGGCCCAGCGCCGACTGGAATTCCTGCCAACGCAATTCGCAGGCTTCGGCGGCGGCGCGGATCTCGGCGTTCGGATGCACGTTCTTCAGGAACACCAGCGCGCCGCCGTGGTCTTCCTGCCAGCTGTAGAGATCGTCCCAGCCCTTGAGCCAATCGAGGCCGGGTTTGCGCAGCTCGAGCTGCTTCTCACGCAAAACCGCCCCGTCGATCCCGACACCGCAGGCCGAGGCCACCTGCGACGCGTCGGCGAAAACCGGAAACGGGATGCCGGGCAGCGGGTTCGCCGGCGCCGCGGGGGCAGCGGCTTTGGGTTTGGCGCGCGCCGTCCGGACGGCATGCTTGCGTGCGGCGTCGGCGGACAGGGGCGTCAGGCCGAGCACGACAGCCGCCGCGGCGGCGACGGACAGCGAAGTCAGTTTCATCATCAGTGTCGGGGAATATCCGAAAGCCGTCGGCGAGGACGGAAAACAAGGCCAATGCAGAGTCGCGCGATTGTCACTGGGTGCCGTCAGGATTTCCGATCCCGTTGCGCCAAGTTGCATCTTTCGGAACCGCACCGGCGTACTCGATAACGGGAAAACGCGAGTTTCTTAACGCAAGTCTTTGTATTTGCTGGGTTTCCTCTATTTCCTCGATTGACCCGCCAATTTGGCATCCTGTATGCTCGCCCCGTGCGAATAATCAAGAACAGATGCGGGGCGTCCGAATCGCCCCGCGCCATCTTTGCGCTGGCGGGGCTTCGAGGCGCGGTGATATCGGCGGCGATGTCGACGGCGCTCATGGCGCCGATGGCATCTTCGATGGCCGCCCCGCCGGCCATTCGCCAGCCGGCGCTGCGTGCCGTCAACGACCAGGGCCTGCTCGATTCCGTCGCCGACAGGGGATCCCAACTGATCAATCAGATGCGCGACGGCGCGTCGGGCTTGGTCGACTCGGCGATGACCATCCTGGGCGTGCGCTACAAGCTGGGCGGCAATTCGGTGGAGGGCGGCTTCGACTGCTCGGGATTCACGCGCTACGTGTTCGAAAACAGCATCGGCCGCGTGCTCCCGCACCGCGCCGACGAGCAGGCCAACGACCCGCGCCTCGCGAAAGTCGATCAGAAAGACCTGAAACCGGGCGACCTGGTGTTCTTCAACACGATGCGCCGGACGTTCTCGCATGTCGGGATCTACCTCGGCGACGGCAAATTCATCCATTCGCCGCGCTCCGGCGAATCCGTGCGCATCGAAGACATCAACATCTCTTACTGGGCGCGCCACTTCACGGGCGCACGCCGCGCTCCCGAGCTGGCGAACGCCGAGGGCGGCAAACCCGGCGGCAGCAGGTCGGTGCTGGCCTCGCTCGCGGCCACGCTGTCCGGCCAAGGCGGTTCGACGACGGTCAACGGCGCCAACGCGTCCGTGGTCGCGCTGGCGCCGGCCGAACCCGCGATGGCCGCTTTCCTGAACCCGTCGGGGCTGCGCGTGGGCAGCACCTTGCCCCCGGTGTCGAACGGCGGCGTCGCGGGCTTCGTGCCGGCGCGCGAACCGTCGGCCCGTCCGCGAAGCGACTTCTGAGCGTCGAGTCCGGCGCAGCGCCCCGCGCAGTTCGGCGCCCGTCGGCACGGAGACGACAACGCAAGCACAATCGAGGCATGGGCGACCAGTTCATCCCTATCGAAGACCTGCGACGCGGCTCGCCCCGCCCGATCGTGCTCCCGCCCGAGCCCCGCGTCGACGCCGGCCCGCACCGCCTGGACACGCTGGGCCGCCCCTTGCGCGACCTGCGCATCTCGGTCACCGACCGCTGCAACTTCCGTTGCCGCTACTGCATGCCGAAAGAAGTCTTCGACGAGCGGCATGCATTCCTGCCGCACGCGTCGCTGCTGAGTTTCGAGGAAATCACCCGGCTGGCGCGCCTGTTCGCGCAGGCCGGCGTGCGCAAGCTGAGGATCACCGGCGGCGAGCCGCTGCTGCGCAAGAACCTGGAGCGGCTCGTCGGCATGCTGTCGCCATTGCGGACCTCCGAGGGCCTCCCGCTCGACCTGGCGCTGACCACCAACGGATCGATCCTCGCCCGCAAGGCCGCGGCGCTGAAGGCGGCCGGAATGACGCGCATCACGGTCAGCCTCGACGCGATCGACGATGCGGTGTTCCGCGCGATGAACGACGTCGATTTCGCGGTCGAGGACGTGCTCTGCGGCATGGACGCCGCCTTGCGCGCCGGATTCACGGCGATCAAGGTCAACATGGTCGTCAAGAAAGGCGTGAACGACGACCAGATCGTTCCGCTGGCGCGTGCGCTGCAGTCGCGTTACGGCACGGCCGTCGTGCCGCGCTTCATCGAATTCATGGACGTCGGATCGACCAACGGCTGGCGCCTGGACGACGTGCTGCCTTCGCGGGAAGTGTTGCGGCGACTGACGGACATCGGCGCCCTGTCGCCGCTGGAGGCGGCCGCCGAAGGCGAGACGGCGTCGCGCTGGCGCTTCGATGCGACGGGCCAGGAAATCGGCCTGATCTCCAGCGTCACCGGGGCGTTCTGCGGCAGCTGCAATCGCGCCCGCCTGTCGACCGACGGGCAGCTCTACGCCTGCCTGTTCGCCACCCGGGGCCACGACCTGCGCCGGCTGCTGCGGGACGGCGCCGACGATGCGCAGCTCAGCGCATCGATCGGTCATTTCTGGGGCGGCCGCGACGACCGCTATTCCGAGTCGCGCATGGCCGACGCGGCGGACGCGGGGCCGCCGATCCCACCGGCCATCCCCGCCGAGCGCCGCATCGAGATGCACTACATCGGCGGCTGATGACGGCGGGCCCTGCTGCGCAAGCGATCACCGGCCTCGTGCTCGCCGGCGGCCGCGGCCGGCGCATGGGCGGCGTCGACAAGGGGCTCGCGCCCTACCGCGGCCGCCCGCTCGTGGCCCATGCGATCTTGCGCCTGGCGCCCCAAGTGCGCGAGATCATGATCAGCGCGAACCGCAACGTCGCGATTTACGAGTCGTTCGGCGCCCGCGTGCTGGCCGACGCCTGCGATGATTTCGCCGGCCCGCTCGCCGGGATCCTCGCAGGGTTGCGCGCGGCCCGCACGCCGTGGCTCGCGGTCGTGCCCTGCGACGCGCCGCACCTGCCGAACGATTTGGTCGCTCGTCTGGCGCATGCGGTCGCCGCCGGGCCGGAGTTCCCCGGCGCGGTCGTCCGGCGCGGCGGCGGGCCGGAAGGCCCACGGCTGGAGCCGGTGTGCTGCTTGCTGTCGAAGACGCTCGGCGACGATCTGCAGCGCACGCTGGCCGAAGGGCGACGCAAGGTCGAACCCTGGATCGCGCGCCACGCGACGCCGGTGCCGTTCGATCGCCCGGAAGACGCCCGCGCGTTCGCCAACCTCAACACGCGGGATGAATTGGACGCGTGATTCAGCCCGCGCCGCCCGACAGCACCGACTGCACGCCCTTGTTGGCCAGCATGTCCGCGCGCTCGTTGCCGGGATCGCCGGAATGGCCCTTGATCCAGTGCCACTTCACGTCGTGGGCATCGGCCAGCGTCTCAAGCTGCCGCCAGAGTTCGACGTTCTTCACCGGCTTGCCGTCGGCCGTCTTCCAGCCGCGCTTCTTCCAGCCATGGATCCAGGTGGTGATGCCGTTGCGGACGTATTCGCTGTCGGTGTAGATCGCGACGGTGCAGCGGCGCGTCAGCACCGTCAGGCCTTTGATGACGGCGGTCAGCTCCATCCGGTTGTTCGTCGTCTGCGGCGCACCGCCGAACAGCTCGCGTTCCTTGCCGCTGGCCGAGAGCCAGCAGCCCCAGCCGCCCGGCCCGGGGTTGCCTTTGCAGGCGCCGTCCGTGTAGATCGTCACCTCCGTCGCCGCTTCGGTCTTCGCTTCCGTCATGGCGCCATCGTAACCGCGCGGTGCGGGGATCAACGTTTGCGGTTGGCCACGACGGCCGGCGCGCCGCTGGCCTTGATGCGTTCCCTGCGCACCTTGCCGATCAGACGCATGCCGCGCACCCGGCGCACCGCGACGAGGAAGTAGACGGCGCCCAGCACCGGCCACCAGCGGTCGCCGATGCGGTCCATCCAGGCCGCCCGGGCCAGCCATTTTTCGGACGTCCACAGCGGCCGATAGCAGCCGAAGCGCCCGACCTCGATCTCGAAGCTGAGCAGCCGCAGCCAGTCGCGCAGACGCCAATACCCGATGAATTCCCCCGAGCTCGGCAGGAACAGGCGGTCGTCTGCCGTCTTGGGGTCGCGGCCCTTGCGGCCGAAGCGCCGGCGCAGGCCCCAGAGGCTGGCGGGATTGAAGCCCGCGATCACCAGCCGCCCTTCGGGCATCAACACCCGCGCCGCTTCCGCCAACGCGACATGCGGATCGTGCGCGAGCTCCAGCGTGTGGGGCATCACGATCAAGTCGAGGCTGTTCGACGGGAACGGCAACGCCTCGGCGTCGCAGCGCAGTCCGGCCGCCACTTCCGGCGGCGCCGCGAAAGCGCCGTTGCCGCCAAGCGGCGCGACGCGCCGCGGCCGCGGCCCGACGCCACCGCCGGCGAGCCACCGGTGCGGCATCCGGTTGGCGCGCAACCCGTCGAGCTCGGGCAATCCCATCTGCAAGGCGTGGTACCCGAAGATGTCGGACACGGCCTGGTCGATGCAGTCCTGTTCCCAGTCGAGCAGGTACCTTCCCGGAGGCGTCCCGAGCCACCCTCTCAACTCTATAATCGCAGCGCTTCTCTCCATGGAATTGATCGCCCTACCCGCCTTCGCCGACAACCTCATCTGGGTGCTTCACGACGGCCGGCGGGCCCTGGTGGTGGATCCCGGCACGGCGGCGCCCGTGGCAGACGCGCTGCACGCGCTCGGCCTGCAGCTCGCGGCCATTCTAGTGACCCATCACCACTCCGATCACGTCGGCGGGCTCGTCGAGCTCGCACCGCTGCTGCACGGCCCCGTTTTCGGGCCGGCGCGGGAACGGATGCCGATCGCGGTCGAACGCGTGTCCGAGGGGGCCGGGTTCGAGGCGCTGGGCATGCGCATCGACGTCGTCGACGTGCCCGGCCACACCGCCGGACACATCGCTTACATCGTCGTGGCGCCGGACTGCCCGCCGTGGCTGTTCTGCGGTGACACACTGTTCTCCGGCGGCTGTGGACGGCTGTTCGAGGGCACGCCCGCGCAGATGCTGGCGTCGCTCGACAAGCTCGCCGCGCTGCCGGACGCCACGCGCGTCTGCTGCGCCCATGAATACACGCTCTCGAACTTGCGTTTCGCGCGCGCGGTCGAGCCCCGCAACCAGGCTTTGGCCGCCTACGAAAGTCGGTGCGAGGCGCTGCGCGCCGAAGGCGCGTGGACGTTGCCGTCGACGATCGCCACCGAACGCGCCGTCAATCCTTTCCTGCGCACGCGCGAACCGGACGTCGTCGCGTCGGCGCTGGCGCAGGGGGCGCCGTCGTCCGGCCCCCTCGACATCTTTACCGCCTTGCGCGAATGGAAGAACACGTTTTGAAAATCACCTTGCCGCCGCGGCGCCTGGCGCTCCTGGGCGCGTTCAGGCCGGCTTGGCTCCCGGGCCTGGGCCTGGCCTTGCTGTGCGCGCTCGCGGCCTGCTCCACGGCCGGGATCGACGGAACGCCGGCCGCCGCCGGCGGCGGCGCCGGAGGGGCCGGAGGGGCCGGCGCGTCGATCGCCGGCGCGATCG
>JBEVLR010000341.1:0-3896 GCA_040509075.1 Burkholderiaceae bacterium
CTTCCCGTTCGGCCTCGACGCCTTGCCGCCCGCGCCTGCGGCCAAGCAGCCGCGCCTGTTCTTCGCCAACCGCGGCCTCGAGGAGATCTACGCGCCGCAGCGCGTGCTGTCGCTGTTCGCCGGCGTGGCCGCGCGATGGCCGGACGCGCGCCTCGTCGTCGCCAACGACGGTGCCCTGCGCGGCGCGCTGGAACGGCAGGCCGCCCGGCTGGGCCTGGCCGGGCGGGTCGATTTCGTCGGCCGCCTCGATGCCCCCACCCAGGCCGGCTGGTATGCGCGCGCCCGCTGGTACCTGAGCGTGCCGCGCAGCGATTCGGTGTCGGTTTCGGTGCTGGAGGCGATGGGCCACGGCTGCATCCCGATCCTGTCCGACCTGCCCGCCAACCGCGAGCTCGTGCGCGACGGGCGCAACGGCGCCCTCGTCGAGGACGGCCGCGACGACCTGCCGCCGGATCGATTGCAGGCGCTGGCCGACCGCGCCGACGGGATCGGCGCGGACAACCGCGCGTGGATCGGCGCGCACGCGCTGTTCGGCCCGAGCGTGGACGCGTTCGTCGCGCGGCTGGCCGCGCTGACGCCGGTCGTTGCGCGTCGATGAAAGTGCGGCCAGTCCATGGCGTCCCACCCCGGATCAGTTCCATCGGGACGATGTTCAAGCCCGTGCTCCGGGCTCGCGAGGCCATTGCTCGAAGAACGCAAGCACCGGCGGTGCTTCGAGCCGCTGTCGGCTTCAAGGATCAGAATGGCCTCTTCGCCTCGTTTTCAGGCGCTCACGCGGGGCATGCTGATTGGCGGAAAGTGAAATTCGAGGGACACCTCGGAATCGAAAGGCATCACCATGCAGATTGAATCCATCGCCATCAAGAACTACCGGCTGTTCCGCGATGCGAAGCTGGAAAGCATCCCCCGCCTGTGCGTGCTGGTCGGCGCCAACGGCACCGGCAAGTCCACCTTGTTCGATGTGTTTTCCTTTCTCAAAGATGCGTTGTCGATGAACGTGGGCAAAGCACTGGCCAAACGCGGCGGCTATCGTGAAGTGGCGAGCCGAGGCTTCGCGCATGAGCCCATCGAGATCACTTTGCAGTTCCGCTTGGAAATTACGGAACACGATCGGCTCGTCACCTATGTGCTGAAGATCGCACCCGACAAAGACGGGCGCCCTTTCATCGAGCGCGAAATCCTCCGCTACAAACGGGGCTCTTACGGCGCACCGTTCCGTTTCCTCGATTTCTCGGTGGGCAAGGGCTACGCCATCACCAACGAGGAAGATTTCTCGAAAAGCGACGAAGAGCTCGCGCGGGAGGAACAGGAGCTGGGATCTCCAGACATCCTCGCCATCAAAGGGCTGGGGCAATTCGATCGCTTTAAAGCCGCCACCGCTTTCCGGCTGATGATCGAAAACTGGCACATCTCCGATTTCCATGTCTCCGAGGCCCGCCCGAGCCAGGAGGACGGATTCGCCGAACACCTCTCCACCCGGGGCGACAACTTGCCGCTGGTGGCCAACTACCTGTTCGAGCATCATCGCGACCGGTTCGACCGCGTGCTGCAGGCCATGTGTCGCCGTGTGCCGGGCGTATCGGTGGTGGAACCCAGGCAGACGGAAGACGGACGGCTCGTGCTGCGTTTCCAGGACGGCAGTTTCAAGGATCCGTTCATCGCCCGCCATGTGTCGGACGGCACGATCAAGATGTTCGCGTACCTCGTGCTGCTCAATGACCCCAACCCATATCCGCTGCTCGCCGTCGAAGAGCCCGAGAACCAGCTCTACCCCGATCTTTTGCCGGAGCTGGCCGAGGAGTTCCGCGGCTATGCGGAGCGCGGCGGGCAGGTCTTCATTTCCACGCACTCGCCGGATTTCCTGAATGCGCTGACGCTCGACGAGATTTACTGTTTGCGCAAGGACCGGGGGTTCACGTCCATCACGCGCGCCAGCGAGTCCCAGAACCTGCGCGCCCTGTTCGATGCCGGCGACCTTCCCGGCCATCTGTGGAAGCAGGGCTTGCTCGAAGGCCTCAACAAGGAAGTGAGCTGATGCAGGGGCGCGTCATTTTCCTGCTCGAAGAGCGGGCCATGCGGGTGTTGCTCGAAGGTTGGCTGCCGCGCCTGTTTCCCGGCTGGATCGATGGTCAACACTTCCAGTGCGTGCCTCACGATGGCAAGAGCGACCTGGATCGCAGCATCCCGCTCAAGCTGTCCTCATGGCGCATTCCCGGCGATCGTTTCGTCATCGTGCGCGACAACGACAACGCCGACTGCATCGACCTGAAAGCCAGGTTGCGGAGCTTGTGTACGCAACACGGTCGTCCGGAGACCTTGATACGCCTGGTTTGCCAGGAACTCGAGAGCTGGTACCTCGGCGACTTAAACCGGCGGCGCGCGCGCCATGGCGCAGCACTTGGAGCCGGAGAAAAACCGCTCGGAGAGCTTGAAGGCGTTCGTTGCCGGCGTGCGTCATGTGGCAACCAGCATGGGTTGGCGAGAACTCTTGAACTGACCGATCGCGGCAGCAAGGCTTCGAAGCCGCTTCCGTCGTCGACACGTCCAGGCGCGGCGCTTGGCGTCTGAGAAAACCCCATGAACATCGTCTACATCGAACACTACGCCGGCACGCCCGCGCTCGGCATGGAATTCCGCCCTTACTACCTCGCCCGCGAATGGGTGCGCGCCGGCCATCGCGTGCAGGTGCTGGCCGCGTCGTACTCGCACGTGCGGGCGCACCAGCCGGCGGTCGGCGCGCGGCCGCTCGACGAGCGCGTCGACGGCGTCTCCTACCGCTGGTATCCGACGCGCGCCTACGTCGGCAACGGCGTCGGCCGCGTGCGCAACATCGCCGAATTCCTGGTGCGGGCCTGGCGCGACAGCCCGCGGATCCTGCGCGAGTCCCGGCCCGACGTGGTCATCGCGTCCAGCACCTATCCGATGGACATCTGGGTCGCGCGCCGCCTCGCGCGCCGGGCGGGCGCGGTGCTCGTGTTCGAGGTGCACGACCTGTGGCCGCTGTCGCCGATCGAGCTGTCGGGGATGTCGCCGCGGCACCCGTTCGCGCGCCTGTGCGCCAAGGCCGAGGCCGACGCGTACCGCGACGCGGACGTCGTCGTGTCGATGCTGCCCTGCGTGCACGGCCACATGGCCGCGCGCGGGCTCGACCTGCGCAAGCTGGCCATCGTGCCGAACGGCATTTCGCCCGACGACTGGGCCGCGCCCGCGGCGCCGCTGCGCGCCGACGTCGCCGCCGCGCTGGCGCAGGCGCGGGCCGCGGGCGAGACCATCGTGGGCTACGCCGGCTCGATGGGCGACCCCAACGCGCTCGACACGCTGCTCGACGCGGCCGCGCTGCTCCAGGGCGAGCCGGCCGGGCGTTCGCTGCGCATCGTGATGGTCGGCGACGGCCATTCGCGCGCCCGGCTCGCGCAGCGCGTGCGGTCGCAGGGGCTGGACAACGTGACGATGCTCGCGCCGATCCCGAAGCCGCAGGTGCCGTCGCTGCTGGCCGGCATCGACATCGCCTACATCGGCTGGCAGCGCGTGCCGATCTACCGTTTCGGCATCGCGCCCAACAAGCTGATGGACTACATGATGGCCGGGCGCGCCGTGCTGCATTCGGTCGATGCCGGCAACGATCCGGTGGCCGAGGCGGGCGCCGGGCTCACGGTGCCGCCGGCCGATCCCAGGGCGGTGGCCGACGGCTTGCTCCGCCTGGCCGCGCTGACGCCGCAGGCGCGCGCGGCGATGGGTGCGCGGGGACGGCGGTTCGTCGAGGCGCGGCACACTTATCCGGTCTTGGCCCAGCGGTTCCTGGCGGCCTGCGCCGCCGCCGCGAAGAAGGCCTGAACGCGGCTCGACCGATGCCGCCGGGCTGGTATTTCCACGGTCTCGGAAGCGTCCACGTTCTG
>JBEVLR010000342.1:0-3697 GCA_040509075.1 Burkholderiaceae bacterium
CGCGACGACCGTGACGGTGCAGGGCGACGTGCCGATCGCCTACGTCAAGCGCGCGCGCACGCTGGGCCTGCGCCTGAACCCGACCAACGGCGCCCCGACGGCCCCCGGCGGCGACCTGATCGTCCGCGAGAAATCGTCGCCGAGCGCGCCCGAACGCAACATCACCGCGCGGTTCACGCTCGGCAAGGGCGACGCGATGTCGCCGGAAGTCTCGTACGACGGCAAGAAGATCCTGTTCTCGATGAACTGCCCGGCCTCCAACGCCGTGGCGATCGGCGGCGCGCCGGCCTGCACGGGCCGGTGGAACATCTGGGAATACGACATGACGACCGGCGGCGTCGCCGGCGGCACCTTGCGCCGCCTGACCGCGTCGGCGGACGACGACGACGTCGATCCGGTCTACCTGCCCGCCGGCGCCGGCGTGGTGTTCACGTCGAACCGCCAGGCCGAGTCCCACCTCGCCCAGGCCCTCGGCCACAGCTATTACGCGCTCGACGAATACGAACGCGAGCGCGTGTTCAACCTGCACACGATGGCGCTCGACGGCACGGGCATCTCGCAGATCTCGTTCAACCAGAGCCACGACCGCCACCCGACGATCCTGCAGAGCGGCCCCAACGCCGGCCAGGTCATGTTCTCGCGCTGGGACCACGTCGGCGGCCGCAACCACTTCAAGGTGTTCACGGTCAAGCCGGACGGCACCGACCTGTTCGTGCTGTACGGCGCGCACAGCGACGGCAACAGCTTCCTGCACCCGCGCGAGATGAATCCGGCGGGCAAGTACGCCGGCCACCTGGTGTCCGACCTGATGCCGCTGCAGCGCACGCAGGAAGGCGGGGCGCTGATGCTGATAGACGCGGCCCATTATTCCGAGCAGGACACGCCGGCCAGCCCCGCCGTCCCGGCCAGCGGCGGCCAGGCGCAGATGACCGTCCAGCCGATCAACATCGACCGCGGCCTGTCGCGCCACGGCCGGGTCACGACGCCGTATCCGCTGTGGGACGGCACCGACCGCGTGCTGGTCGCCTATCGCCCGTGCGAGGTCACGAGGAACGGCGCGGTCACGCCGTGCGCGAACCTGAGCGCGGACGAACTCGCGCGCGTGTCCGACACCGACCGCCCGGTCGCCGAGGCCGCCGCCGACCCGCTCCAGGACAACGTGCCGCCGCCGTACGCGATCTACATGTTCGATCCCTCGAACCAGTCGTTTCTGAACGTCGCCGCGCCGCCGTCGGGCTTCATGTACACCAACCCGGTGCCGCTGATGGCCCGCACCGAGCCGCCCGGCAGCTCGCCTTCGGCGCCGGACGCCGGCCTCGCCGCGCGCAAGCTGGGCACGCTCGACGTGCGCAGCGTCTACGACACCGACGGCCTGGGCCGCATGGGCGATCCGATGCTGGCCGCGGCCGACCTGGGCCCCGGCTGCGCGGCCGCGATCGCCAAGACGAGGCCGACCGACGCGGACGACACGCGCGCGCAGGTGGCCGACATCGCCAGGATGAAGGATCCGGCCAGCGCCGCCTACCTGTGCGCGCCGGCCCGATTCGTCCGCGCCGTGCGCGCGGTGGCGCCGCCCGCCAACTCGATGCGGCTGCGCAGCTCGCTCGGCGAGACCGACTTCGAGGCGCAGCAGGTGCTGGGCTATGCGCCGATCGAGCCGGACGGCTCGTTCAAGCTGAACGTGCCCGCCGACACGCCGATCGCGCTGTCGGTCATCGATGCGCGGGGCCGCGCGTTCCAGACCCACACGAACTGGATCCAGGTGCGCCCCGGCGAACACCGCACCTGCGACGGTTGCCACAGCCCGCGGCGCGGCGCGGCGCTGAATTCGGGAGCGACCGTCGACGGCATGCCGGCCGGCCTGATCGCGGCGATGCGCGACGCGCACGAGGCCGGCGAGACGATGGCCGACACCCGCACCCGCCTGAACCCGGCGTCGCTGGCGCTGGCGGCCGACCCGGTCTTCACCGACCTCTGGGCCGACACGGCCCGGGCCGGCGTGGTGGCCAAGGCGTCGATCTCGATGCGCTACGCCGGCAACCCGAATCCCGCCGACGACCTCCAGACCGCCGCGCCGGCCAATGGCGTCATCAACTACCCGACGCACGTCCAGCCGCTGTGGACGCGCGACCGCGGCGCGAACACCTGCACGCGCTGCCACGACCTGTCCGACCGCCTGAACCTGCTGGGCACGACGGGCGGCGACGGGCGCGTGGCGTCGTACGACAGCCTGATGATCGGCGACCCGCGGCTCGATTCGTCGGGCCGGCCGGTGATCTTCTTCGACGACGGCGTGCCGATGCTGTCGCGCCTGCCGGCCCTCGTCAACACCGCCGCCAGCGAGGGCGAGGCCACGGGCCTGGCGCGCAAGAGCCGGCTCATCGAGATCCTGTCCGGGCAAGCGCTGATGTCGGGCGCCGACGCGAAAGCGGCGCATCCGAACCCGCCGCCGACCGCGCCCGACCACTCGACGATGATGAACGCGGCGGAAATGCGCCTGCTCGCCGAATGGATCGACACCGGCGGCAAGTACTACAACGATCCGTTCGATCCGGCGGGCGGCGTGGCGGTGGTGCCCACGCTCGACGAAACCACGTTCGCCGCCTCGGTCTACCCGATCCTGGACGCGACCTGCTCCGCCTGCCACGTCGCCCACGGCAGCACGAACGCCCCGACGGCCGCCACGTCGTTCCACGACAACCGCTACGTGATGACGGGCGACCCCGACGGCGACTTCGGCGCGACGCTGGCGATGATCTCGGACACCTGCCATCCGCCGATCGACCATTTGCTCGCCAAACCGTCGACGATCCCGCATCCGAACGCCGCGACGGCGCAGGCCGTCGCCGTGCTGCCCGCCGCCGGCGCGAGTTACGCCACGATCGCCGACTGGATCTCCGGCGGCTGCCAGGCGCCATGAGGAGCTGACCCCTTTGAAGCCGACGCCCCATCGCCGTTGCCGCACCCCCGCGATCGCGCCCAGGATCGCGGCCGCCGCGATCTCGGGCGCGGCGCTGCTCGCCGGCTGCGGCGGCGGCAACCCGCTGGCCAACCCGCCGACGGTCTCCAATCCGGCCGGTGCAGGCGGCGACAAGCTGGCGTTCGCCTATTTCCAGAAATGCGTCGCGCCGATCTTCCTCGAGCAGCTGCCCATCGTCCAGAACGGCGTCGCCTCGACGAACACCTGTTCCGGCGCGGGCTGCCACCGTTCGGGCAGCGGCACCGGCGGGGCGCTGAGCCTCGTCGTCCCGGCGCAGCCGGTCGACCTGGCCGATCCCGCCAACACCCCGGACGCGATCCGCCTGACCGACATGTACAAGAACTACTATTCGGCGCAAGGCGTCACGGTGCCCGGCAGCCCGATCCAGAGCCGCCTGATCGACAAGCCCTTGCTGTTGAGCGTGCTGCACGGCGGCGGACGCGTCTTCGCCGACGAGGACGACCCCCACGTCAAGCGCTTGTCGTACTGGATCAGCCACCCCGCGCCGACCGGCCAGGACGAATTCAGCCCCGCCACCTACAGCATGTTCACGCCGGCGGATCCGGCGACGGGCACGTGCAACACCCAATGAGCCCGGCGCTTGCGAAGGCTGCCGCGTGGCTGGCGCTGGCCGGGCCGCTCGCCGCCGCGCCGTCGTTCGCGGCCGAGGCGCCGCCCGCCCCGCTCGTCGCCGCCGGCGCGCCCGCCGCGCCGGCG
>JBEVLR010000343.1:0-7710 GCA_040509075.1 Burkholderiaceae bacterium
CAGGCCGGGCTGCAGGCCCAGCGCGCGCGGCGCTGGGACGCGGCCGCCGCCGAGTTCGAACGCGCCGTCGGCCTCGCGCCGGGCGATTCGCTGATGTGGCTCAACGCCGCGCGGTCGCGCATGCAGCTCGGGCAATTCGATTCGGCGCTGGAGGCGGCGCTGCGCGCGTTCGAGCTGGACCGCGCCAGCCCGGTCGCCTGCCGCATGGCGGGCGAGCTGCTGCTGCAGAAATCGCGGCCGGACGACGCGCTGGCCGCCTACGCGGCGCTGGCGCCCGACGCCCCGCGCGACCACGAATTCCACAACGCGATGGGCAACGCGCTGTTCCAGGCGCGCCGTCCGCAGGAAGCCATCGACGCGTTCTTCAAGGCGCTGGCGCTGAAGGTCGACGCGCCGCTCGTGCACTACCGGCTCGGCCTGTGCTTCATGGACCTGGCGATGGCGCAGGAATCGGCGGAATGCTTCCGCACCGCGATCGCGCTCGACGACGGCGTGATCCGCGCCCTGGCGCTGAGCCTCGTGCTGCACGAGAGCCGCCAGGCCTGCAACTGGGAGAACGACGCCGCCGACACGCGCGCGCTGCTCGACGCCATCGCCGGAGACGACCCGGAGACGGGCCGGCTGCTGTCGCCTTTCGCGCTGCTGGCGATCGACGCCACGCCCGCGCAGCAGCGGCGCCTGGGCGAACGCCGCAGCGCCAGCCTCGCCGCGGGCATCGCGCCGCTGCCCGAGCCGGGGCGGCGCCGCCCCGGCCGCATCCGCGTCGGCTACCTGTCGGCCGATTTCTACCAGCACGCCACCGCCGTGCTGATGACCGAGCTGCTCGAACGCCGCGACACCGCGCGCTTCGAGACCTTCCTTTATTCCCACAGCCGCGACGACGATTCCGACATCCTGCGGCGCGTGCGCGCCGCGTGCGAACACTTCGTCGACGTCAAGGGCATGAACCACCGCGAAGCCGCGCAGCGCATGCGCGACGACGGCATCGACATCCTGATCGACCTGAAGGGCCACACGCGCGACAGCCGGATGGACCTGATGGCCTACCGGCCCGCGCCCGTGCAGGCCACCTACCTCGGCTACCCCGCCACCACCGGCGCCGGGTTCATCGATTACTTCATCGGCGACCGCATCACCGCCCCGCTGGCGCACGCCGCCGACTTCACCGAGCGCATCGCGCAGCTGGACGGCTGCTACCAGCCCAACGACGCGGCCCGCCCGCTGCCGCCCTGCCCGCCGCGCGCCGCGCTCGGCCTGCCCGAAGACGCGGTCGTGCTGTGCTGCTTCAACCAGACCTACAAGCTGTCGCCGCACATGCTGGACCTCTGGGCGCGCATCCTCGCCGGCGCGCCGCGCGCGGTGCTGTGGATGCTGGCCTGGAACCCGCATGCGCGCGAGAACCTGCTGCGCGAGCTGGCGCGGCGCGGCATCGGGCCCGGGCGCGTGTCGTTCGCGCCGAAGCTGGACCTGGCCGGCCACATCGCGCGCCTGCGCAGCGCCGACCTGTTCCTCGACACCTGGCCCTGCAACGCCCACACCACCGCCAGCGAAGCGCTGTGGGCGGGCGTCCCGGTGCTCACCGTGCCGGGGCCGACCTTCGCGTCGCGCGTCGCCGCCAGCCTGGTGGCGGCGTGCGGGCTCCCGGAGCTCGCGTGCGCCGACGACGCGCACTATGTGGACCTCGCCATCGGCCTGGCCAACGAGCCCGAGATCCTGCAAGGCCTGAAGACGCACCTGGACGCGAACCGCGCCACCCTGCCGCTGTTCGACGCCGAACGCCTGGCGCGCGACCTGGACGCGCTGCTGACGCGCATGCACGAACGCCGCCTGGCCGGCCTGCCGCCCGAGGCGCTGCCGGCGCGCGCCGCCCCCGCCTCGGCGCCCTGCGCGCGGGAGGCGCCGTGACGTACAAGGTCGCCCTCGTGATGATCGCGCGCGACGAGGCGGCGCGCATCGTGCGCGCGCTCGCCAGCGCGCGGGCCTGCGTCGACGAGATGATCGTGCTCGACACCGGCTCGACCGATTCCACCGTCGCGCTGGCGCGGTCCGCGGGGGCGCACGTCGCGCATTTCGAATGGATCGACGATTTCTCCGCGGCGCGCAACGCCGCGCTGGCGTTCGCCGACGCCGACTGGAGCATCGTCGTCGATGCCGACGAGTGGATCGCCGAAGGCGGCATCGACCTGCTCGCGCTGCGCCACACCGCGCCGGATTTCGTCGGCGCGCTGCGCGTCGACAGCCAGTTCGACACGCCCTTGGGCATCTCGACCTCGCCGAGCTGGCTGCCGCGCATCCTGCCGCGCGGCGTGCGCTACGCCGGCCACATCCACGAGCAGCCGGTGCACGAACGGCGCGTCCGGCGCATGGGCACGGTGCTGGCGCACGACGGCTACCGCGCGGACGCGCTCAAGGCCAAGGCCGGCCGCAACGCCGAGCTGCTGGGCCGCGCGCTGGCGCACGCGCCCGACGACGCCTACCTGCACTACCAGATCGGCAAGGATCACGACGTCTACGAACGCTATCCCCAGGCGGCGCTGCATTTCGCGCGGTCGCGCGCCTGCGAAGAGGCGAGCGGCGCGACCGTCACCCTGACCGGCGCCACCCCCGGCTGGCACCACGACCGCCTGGTGCGCGAGATCCATGCGCTGAAGAGATGCCGCCGGCACGGCGAGGCGGTGAAGCTGGCCGAGCGGTCGATGGCGGCCTGGCCGGATTCGCCGGACTTCTTCTTCGCGCTCGGCGACCTCCTGCTCGACTGGGCGACGGAAGAGCCGGTGCGCGCCGGCGAATTGCTGCCGATGATCGAATCCGCCTGGCTGCGCTGCCTGGAGATCGGCGAACGGCCCGACCTCGAAGGTTCGGTCGCCGGCCGCGGCAGCGCGCTCGCGGCGCGCAACCTGGCCGTGCTGTACGAAGGCACCGGCCGCGCGATCGAGGCGCTGCGCTACCGCCAGGCCGGCAGCCGGGCCGAGTAGCCCGGCGGCGGCGCGACGGATCGCCCGGCCGCGAATTGCCGCGCGGATCCCCCGTTTTTCGGCGCATGGCCGGAACGGGCGCGTCGTTAAAGTCGACTCCATCGCTGCCGAACCGCCCGCGCGCGGCGCGTCCGCAGCATCCGCCCGACCACCAGGAGCCCGACCCGCATGGCGAACCTTCCCGCGATCCACCTGGCGATCATGCAGCCGGCCGGCTACGTGCACTCCCTCGGCTTCCTCGATCAGGCGCGCTACTTCCGCCACATGTTCCGCCGCCTCGGCGCGCGCGTGACGATGGCGAAGAACCGGCTGCGCGAGGACGCGGTGAACTTCGTCTTCGGCGCGCACCTGGGGTTCCCGCCCGAGTGGCAGCGGCGCAACCCGTGCGTGTTCGTCAACCTCGAGCAGCTGGGCCAGGGCGGCGCGGCCGTCGGCCCCGACTACCTCGCGCTGCTGCGCCGCTCGGCCGTGGTCGACTACGACGCGGCGAACCTGGCCGCCTACGCGCCGGAGCCGGCCGACGTGCCCATCGTGCCGTTCGGCTACGCCTCCTACCTCGACCAGCCCGCGCCCGCGCTCGAAGACCGCCCGATCGACCTGCTGTTCTTCGGCAGCATGAATCCGCGCCGCCAGCGGTTCATCGCGCGCGTCGAGGCCGCGGGTTTCGGCGTGGCCACGTTCGACTCCCCCATCTACGGCCCCGAGCGCGACGACTACATCCGCCAGGCCAAGGCGGTGCTGAATTGCCACTTTTACGAAAGCAACCGCTTCGAGCAGGCGCGCGCCTTCCACTGCCTGTCGCTGGGCACGCCGGTGATCTCCGAACGCACGCCCGCCACCGATCCGGCGCCCGCGTTCGAGGACTCCGTGCTGTGGCTGCCCGAGCGGATCGAGGACTGGTTCGCGCGGGACTTCGCGCGGCCCGCGTTCTACGACGCGGCGCGGGGCGCGCTGGCCGCGTTCAGGGCGGGCGACGGCGCGCACGACCCGATCGGCGACTACGCCGACCTGCTCGCGTTCGCGAGCGGCTTCCAGCAAGGTTTCGCGGCCACGCTGAGCGGCGAGCCCTGGCGGCCGCGCGCGATCAACCTCGGCTCCGGCAAGGACTACAAGCCCGGCTGGCTCAACATCGACATCCTCGCGCGCGCCGAGCCCGACATGGTGCTCGACCTCGGCCGGGCCGTGGCCCTGCCGCTGCAGCTGCCGACGCAGATGGGCGGCGCCGTGCGCCTGGAGGCCGGCGGCCTCGACATGATCTACGCGAACAACGTGCTCGAACACGTGCCCGACCTGCCGATGCTGATGACCAACGCGCTGAACCTGCTGAAGGAGGGCGGCGAGTTCTCCATCGAAGTGCCCTACGAGAAGGCGCTGACCGCCTGGCAGGATCCGACGCACCTGCGCGCGCTGAACGAGAACTCGTGGGCCTACTACACCGAATGGTTCTGGTACCTGGGCTGGTTCGAGCATCGGTTCGAAATGGCGCAGTCGCAATGGCTGGACGCCGGCGTCCAGCCGTGCGCCAAGGACAAGGCGGCGTTCATGCGCGTGGTCCTGCGCAAGGTCGCGACGACGCCGCGCGAACGCACCGTCGCCCGCACGATGCGCGCCGACTTCGGCGGCCTGCAGGCCGACGAGGCGTTCGCCGACGACGAAGCGGTCGCCTGACGCCCCCCGCCCCGCCCGAAAGGAAACCCCCATGGCTTTCTGCTGCCTGTGCGAACGCGCCGTCGACGCGTGGCTCCCCTACCCGCTGGCCGCGCAGCGCAGCCAGTTCATGATCGCGATGGGGACGGTCGGCTCCGACGTGTCGATCTACGGCTGCCCGCATTGCGGCTGCAACGACCGCGACCGCCACCTGTGGCTGTACATGACGGCCGCCGACCTGCCCCGGCAGCTGGCCGGCGCGCGCATCCTGCACCTGGCGCCGGAACGCGCGCTCGAACCCCGCCTGCAGGCGTGCGGGCCGGCCGAATACGTCCGCGGCGACCTGTTCCCGGCGCGCGACGGCATCCGCAAGGTCGACGCCGAAGCGATGCCGTTCGAAGGCGGCCGCTTCGACCTCATCATCGCCAACCACCTGCTCGAGCACGTGCGCGACCCCGGGCGCGCGTTGGCGGAGTTCGCGCGCTGCCTCGCGCCCGGCGGCATGCTGATCGCGCAGACGCCCTACGCGCCCAAGCTCAAGCACACGTTCGAGGTCGACGCGACGCCGACGCCCGATTTCGCCAAGCTGTTCTACGGCCAGGAAGACCACGTCCGGCTGTTCGGCGGCGACATCGCGGCCTATTTCAACGCCGCCGGCCTGACGGGCGCGCCGCTGCCGCACGCCCACCTGCTCGGCGGGCTCGAACCGCTCGAGTTCGGCTGCAACGGGCTCGAGCCCTTCTTCGCGTTCTCGAAGCCCGGGCTCGAGACCGCCGCCGCCTGAAAGGGCCTGCCGAGATGGGATCGATGCGCCCGCGAAGCCCGTCCGCCGGCGGCGGCTCGGCGCCGACCTTCGTGCTGCTGTCCGGCCACAACGACCGCGCCGTGGTCACGCTGTGCCGTTTCTTCCGCCGCGCCGGCCTGCGGTTCGCGATCGTCGCCGCCGGCCGCGACGACGCGATCCACCGCACCGACTACGCCGACGCGGTCGTCTTCAACCGCCTGGACCGGCGGGTGACGGTCGAGTGGCTGGCGGCGATCGCCGACGGCATCGGCGGCCCGGCCGTGCATTGCCCCACGACCGAATTCGTCAACGATTTCGTGCTCGCCAACCGCGACGCGGTCACGGCCGCCGGCTGGATCGTCGGCCTGCCGGCGCGCCGCGTCTACGAACAGCTCACCGGCAAGCTCGCCAGCCGCGGCGTGGTCGAGCGCCTGACGGGCGTGCGGCCGCCCCCCAGCCAGCCGATGGGCGCGCCGCGCGCGCCGTGCGTGCTCAAGCCGCGCGTCAACGTGATCGGCGGCCGGGTGCTGTACCCCATCATCTGCGCCGACGAAGAAAAGCTGGCGCGCGCCCTCGCCGATCCCGACCTGCGCCCCGACGAGTGGTTCGCGCAGGAGTTCATCGACGGCCAGAGCCGATACCTGTGCGCCTACCTCGCCGCCGACGGCCGTCGCGCCTGGTTCTGGCAAGACAACCTGCTGCAGCAGCCCGGCGGCAAATCCATCGTGCTGGCCCGAACCGGCCTGCCCCCCGCCTTCGACACCGAACGCTTCCTCGACGGCCTCGCCGCGCTCGGCTACCGCGGCCCGCTGATGATGGAAATCATCGAGGACCCGGACGGCGGCCTGCACTACATCGAGATCAACCCGCGTTTCTGGGGGCCGCTGCAGCTCGCGCTCGTCGCCTGCCCCCGCATCCTGACGCTGTTCGCCGCCGACCACGGCGCGGGCGAGATCGCCTGGCCCGCCGCGGACGGCGTCGGCGCGGACGACACGCCGCTCTACTACGCCTGGCTGCACGGCGCGCGCATGGCGGCTTGCCGCCGCTATCCGGCCGCGGATTCCGTGGGCGGCGCGCGGGCGCTCGAACGGGCGCTGGAGCGGCATGACGTCTATGCCGCCGCCGACACCCTGCCTTTGCACGGCACGCATTGATGGCGCCCCGGCGGCGCTTGACGCTTCGGGCCCGATGGGTTTTGATCCCACCAAGAATGAAAGGCATGCGATGCCCCAGACCACCGGACGCCCCGCGCTGCGCGCGCTGTACGACACGCGCAGCAAGCACTCGGCCTATCAGTTGATCCACCCGACGCTGCTGCCGCACCTGGGCGAGGCCGCCGGCTTGCCGGTGGGCAAGCAGGAGGCGCAGCGCCAGCGCTGGTTCGAACGCGCCGTGCCGATGGCGGGCAAGTCGGTGCTCGACATCGGCGCCAACACCGGCTACTTCAGCTTCGCCGCGCTGCAGTCGGGCGCGCGCAAGGTGCGCAGCCAGGAGGGCAACGCGGCGCACGCCGAATTCATCGCCACCGCCGCCGACGCGCTGGGCGCCGCCGGCCGCCTGCAGGTCGTTCCCACGTACTTCGAGTTCGCGCCCGAAGCCGACGAGCGTTTCGACGTCGCGCTGTGCCTCAACGTCGTCCACCATCTCGGCGACGATTTCGGCGACGGCGCGTTGTCGATCGACCAGGCGCGGGCCGGCATGCTGGCCGCCATCGACGCGATGGCCGCGTGGACGGAGACGCTGGTGCTGCAGATCGGCTTCAACTGGAAAGGCGACCGCCGCCTGCCGCTGTTCGCCGGCGGCGAAAAAGCGTCGGTGATCGACTTCGTGCGCGCGGGCACCGCCGGGCGCTGGCGGCTCGACGAGATCGTCGTCGCCGACGCCCGCACCGGTGAATACGTGCCGGTGGACGCGGGCAACCTCGCGCGCGACGATGCGCTGGGCGAGTTCATGAACCGGCCGCTGTTCAAGCTCACGGCGCTCGACGCGATCCGGCGCTTCGCATAGGGCGCCTGCCCGGGGGCGCCGCCGGCGGCGGGGGCACCCGTCGCGGCCGGTGCGGCCGTGGGCAGGCCGCAGCTCGCGTTGCCCTGCGGATCAAGCACCTCGAATCGGCTGCAGGGCGGATATCCGCCCGAGCCGGCGTGAAGCCTTCAGGAAAGCCGTGCCCGCCCATCCATTTCAGGCGAGCGCGGCTTCGCGCGCGGGCGCGGGCGCGGGCGCGGCGCCCCGGGCCCGAAGTCGGCGCCACACCGACCCCCCAAAACCCCGGAAACTCGCCGGGAGTCCACCCAACGGGGGGCC
>JBEVLR010000344.1:0-6114 GCA_040509075.1 Burkholderiaceae bacterium
ACGGACTTGCATGCGTCGCCGCCGGAGTCAGCGCGCCGACGAGGCCGGCGCCGAACCCCAGGCGCCCGAGGCGGCCGGCGAGAATGCCGGCGGCGCCGCGGATGCGGCGGCCGGCGCCGGGCCCACCGCCGCCGACGCCGCGAGCGACGCCCCGATCCGGGCGGCCGGGCCGTCCGGATTGCCGACCACCGCCAGCACGCGCACGAGCTGCACCGCCATGTCGGACTGCAGGTCGCGGTACAGGGAGTTCAGCTCGGTGTCCTTGGCCAGCGCCTTGGATTCGTCGTAGCTCAGGTCGCGGAAACGCTCGAGGTCGGCCAGCGGCAGCAGTTCCCTGCCGTCGGGGCGCAGCACGCGGTATTGCAGCTTCACGTGCAGCTCGAGCTCGCGCACCTGGCCGAACGCGGTCGACGATTCGACCGTGGTGTGGCGCGTATCCTCGACCGCCTGGATCACCACCTGCGATTCGAGCGGGTCCGGCACGATGCGCGTGCCCGGCGGCAGCGCGCGGCGGATCTCTTCGGCCATCGTCGAACGATCGGCGAAGCCGGTCAGCGCGATGCGCTGGTAGTTCAGCGCCTGCGGCACGCGCAGGTGGAAGCCGCAGCCCGCGGCCGCGCCGGCCAGCAGCGCGGCGAAGGCGAGGCGGCGGCGCATCGGGAACGGCGAAGGCGTCATGTCGTCTCCCGCGCGGTCAGACCACGATGTTGACGAGGCGCCCGGGCACGACGACGACTTTCTTCGCCGCCTTGCCCTCCATCCACCGGGCCGCCTCCGGCGCCGTCAGCGCGAGCGCCTCGATCGCCGCCTTGCCGGCATCCGCGGGGACGCGGACCACGCCGCGCGTCTTGCCGCCGACCTGCAGCACGAGCTCGACCTCGTCTTGCGCGAGCGCGGCGTCGTCGACCGCGGGCCAGGCCGCGTCGAGCAGCTCGCCGCCCGCGGCCGCGTAGCCCAATTCCGTCCACAGCGCCTGCGTCACGTGCGGGCAGGCCGGATACAGCGCGCGCAGCAGCACGGAGAAGCCTTCGCGCAGCGCCGCCGCCGAGCCGGCGCCGCCGTCGGGCGCGAACGCCTCGAGCGCGTTCAGCATCTTCATCGCGCCGGAGACGACCGTGTTGTACTGCATGCGCTCGTAGTCGTAGCTGATCTGGCGCAGCAGCAGGTGCACTTCGCGGCGCAGCGCCTTCGCGGGCGCGCCGAGCCCGAATCCGGCCGCCGGGCCGGCGGCGCCGCGCAGCGAGGCCGCGTTCTTCGCGCCGAAGCCCCACACGCGCCGGATGAAGCGATGCGCGCCCTCGACGCCGGCGTCGTTCCATTCCAGCGTCTGCTCCGGCGGCGACGCGAACATCACGAACAGGCGCGCGGTGTCGGCCCCGTAGCGGTCGATCAGCGCCTGCGGGTCGACGCCGTTGTTCTTCGACTTGGACATCGTCGTCATCTCGTACTCGAGCGGCGTGCCGTCCTTCTTCAGCCGGTGGCCGAGCACGGCGCCCTTGTCGTTGAACACGGTCTCGACGTCCTGCTCCCAGTGGTAATCCTTGCCCGCGTCGGCCGGCTTGTGGAAGTACGCGCCCTTGAGCACCATGCCTTGCGTGAGCAGCCTGGTGAACGGCTCGCCCGCCTCGACGAGCTTCAGGTCGCGCATCACCTTCGTCCAGAAGCGCGCATACAGCAGGTGCAGGATCGCGTGCTCGATGCCGCCGATGTACTGATCCACCGGCATCCAATAGTCGGCGCCGGCGCCGACCATCCGCCGGTCGTCCTTCGGGTCGCAGTAGCGCATGAAGTACCACGACGAGTCGACGAAGGTGTCCATCGTGTCGGTCTCGCGCCGCGCCGGCGCGCCGCATCGGGGACAGCCGACGTCCAGGAACGCCGCGCATTTGTCCAGCGGATTGCCCGAGCCGTCCGGGATCAGGTCTTCCGGCAGCACGACCGGCAGATCCTCTTCCGGCACCGGCACCACGCCGCAGCCGCCGCAATGGATGATCGGGATCGGCGTGCCCCAGTAGCGCTGGCGGCTCACGCCCCAGTCGCGCAGGCGCCAGGTCGTCTTCTTCTCGCCCAGGCCGGCGGCGGCGAGCAGCTCGGCGACGCGCGCCACGGCGTCCTTCATGCCGAAGCCGTCGAGCGCCCCGGAGCCGACGCAGGTGCCGCGCTGCTTGTCGCCGTACCACTCCTGCCACGCGTCCGTCGAGAAGGTCTCGCCCGGCACGCTGATGACCTGCCTGATCGGGAGCCCGTATTTCTTGGCGAACGCGAAATCGCGCTCGTCGTGCGCGGGCACGCCCATCACCGCGCCGTCGCCGTAGCTCATCAGCACGTAGTTGCCGACCCACACCGGCACCGCGGCGCCGGTCAGCGGGTGGATCACGGTGAGGCCGGTGGGCAGGCCTTCCTTTTCCCTGGTCGCGAGCTCGGCCTCGGTCGTGCCGCCGGCTTTCGCGGCGGCGATGAACGCGTCCAGCGCCGGATTGCCCTTGGCCGCGTGCGCGGCGAGCGGATGCTCGGGCGCGACGGCGCAGAACGTCACGCCCATGATCGTGTCGGCGCGCGTGGTGAACACGTGGAGGCGCCCGTCGCCGATCAGCGCCCCGGAGTCGTCATGGATCGCGTGCGGGAAGGCGAAGCGCAGGCCCGCGCTCTTGCCGATCCAGTTCTCCTGCATCAGGCGAACCCGTTCCGGCCAGCCCGACAGGTGATTCGGGTCGGTCGGATCGGCGACGGCCGACAGCAGCTCCTCGGCGTACCGCGTGATCTTCAGGTAGTAGCCGGGGATCTCGCGCTTCTCGACCAGGGCGCCGGAGCGCCAGCCGTGGCCGTCGATGACCTGTTCGTTGGCCAGCACGGTCATGTCGACCGGATCCCAGTTGACGACCTGCGTGCGGCGTTCGCAGATGCCCGCCTCGAGCATCTTCAGGAACAACCACTGGTTCCATTTGTAGTAGCTCGGGTCGCAGGTGGCGATCTCGCGCGACCAGTCGATCGCCAGCCCCATCGCCTGCATCTGCGACTTCATCGCGGCGATGTTGTCGCGCGTCCACTTCGCCGGCGGCACCTTGTTCTTCATCGCCGCGTTCTCGGCCGGCAGCCCGAACGCGTCCCAGCCCATCGGCATCAGCACGTTCATGCCCTTCATGCGCAGCTGGCGCGCGAGCATGTCGTTGATCGTGTAGTTGCGCACGTGGCCCATGTGCAGCTTGCCGCTCGGGTAAGGCAGCATCGAGCAGGCGTAGAACTTCTCGCGGCCCGCGTCTTCGACGACGCGGTAGGCGTCGCCGGCGCGCCAGTGCGCCTGGGCGGCGGCTTCGACCTCGGAAGGGACGTACTTTTCGTTCATCGCAGGATTGTAGGAGGCGGCTCTCGGGCGGCGCGCCGTAAGACGAAATTGACCTGCCTGTAAAACTCCGCTTCGTCTTCCGGCCGGACGCCGAACACCCGCATGGCGAGCCTCCTGTTGTCGGCCTCCGCCTCCGGATGGGGGGAGGGGCCGATTTCGGCCAGGAATATCGCGGCTTGCGCCGACCGTTCCGCGAGGGAGGCGTTTCCCAGCCACAGCCTGCTCATCGTCGCTATCCGGTACGTGGCGACGTAAGCGGAATGGTCGGGGTGTTCCAGCAGATTGCGATGGGCTTCGTCGATCGCCACTTCATCCGCGTCGCACCGGTCGCGCAGGGCGAGCACGGCGGCCAGGTGGCCGTCGGCCACGGCGGTTTCGTAAGGCGTCCAATCGGCGACCCGGGCGTCCGTGTCGATGCCGCGGGCGAGCAGCAGGCGGATCATGTTTTCGCTGTCCAGGTCTTCGCCGTTCGCGTTGACGGCCGCGTGGAGCAAGCCGGCGCCGCGCTCGTCCACCAGGTTCACCAGCGGTTTTCGCCGCTCCAGCAAACCCGTCATGAATGCCACCGCCTTGTCGTCGGAGCGGGCCATGACGTCGAAGATGGCCTCCCGCAAGACCGGTTCATTCGGATCGTACAGCTCGGCGAACCTCGTCCCGAACCGCTTGGCGGCGTCGGGCGGGCCGTCGAGGATGATGTCCATCGCCGTCAGGCCGTCATCGTCGGGCATCGCCAGCGCTCGCCTCGACGCGGGGGATTTTTCCAGCAGCATCTCGACCACGCGCACGGCTTTATCGGCGCTGGCCGGCTTGGCGTCGGCGGCGGCGATCAGCAGGCGCGCCAGATCCGGTCGTCGCTCGAGCAAACCGGCCATGAACGCCATGAGCTGGGGTTCGGGACGGTCCATGATGTCGGAGACGACTTCCTGGAAGATCGGGTCGTCGGGGTCGAAGCAGTCGGACAGGTTCGTCCCGAGCTGTTCCGCGAACCCGGGCGAGCCGCCCAGGAAAATGTCGATCGGTTTCCTGCCGTCGGCATCGGGCGTCCTCAGCGCTTGCCGGGTTTCGGGATCCGCGATCAGCACCGACAGGGCCTTGCCGTTCCCGTTGCGGGCGGCCAAGTGCAGCAAAGACGGTTCGCCCGGAGGCTGCGGCAGCGGGATGCCCGATTCACGGTATTTGTCCAACAGCTTTTGGATGACGCGTCGGACTTTTTCCGCATCGCCCCGATTGTTCTTCACGACGGCGCTCAGCGCGTCCTTGTCCCATATCTTGGCGCCGGCCAACAGCAGCAGGTCGAAATCGTCCGGCTCGGCCGCTTTGGCGGCGCGATACGCCGCGGTGTCGAGTTTCCCCCGATCCGAATGCGAGCGTTTGAAGTTGCGCAGCGCATGGAATCTGGTGTCCTGCGCAAGATATTTTTCCTGCACCCGCTCCACTCGTTTCAAATCGAGCGCCACCGGCGGTGGCGCATCGGCACCGCTGAACGTGGAGGAGCTGGGGTCGGACGTGACGATCGGAGGGGGCATTCTGCTCTTTCGGTTTCGAGCAGGGTTATCGCTCGGCGCCGCGATTCGGGGGGCGCTCGACGCGTAACGACCGCCTTGAAAACGAAGCGGCGACTTCCAAAATTTCGGGCGGCTTCGCCGACTCGATGCCGGCCAGCTCCGAAGCCGGTTAATTGGCCGGCTGCGTGACGAATCCGACGCGCGCCAGCCCGGCGTCCTGGATCAGCCCGATCATTTCCGCGACGCGTCCGTAAGGGACGCTGCGGTCGGCGCGCAGCAGCACGTCGGGCTGCGGATCGCGTCCGGCGGCCGCCCGCAGGGTCTTGGCCAGGTCGGCCACCGACGCCAGGTCGTCGCCCTGGTAGACCCGGCCGTCGGCCGCGATCGCGATCGTCAGCGCGGCGGCGCCGTCGTCGGGCCGGGCGGCCTGCGTCTTCGGCAGCTCCATCTTCAATCCGGACGTCATCAGCGGCGCGGTGATCATGAAGATCACCAGCAGCACCAGCACCACGTCGATCAACGGCGTCATGTTGATGTCGCTCATCGGTTGCGACGCGGGGGTGCGCTCGAGGCGGCCGAATGCCATGGCGGTGTCGGCGGGCGCCGGCTATCGGCCGCCGCCGGTCGCGTCGAGGCGCATCTCGCGCAGATCGTGCGCGAAGCCTTCGAGATCGGCTTCACAGGCCGAAATCCGCTTGCCGAAGATGTTGTAGGCCAGCACCGCCGGGATCGCGACCGCCAGGCCGGCGGCGGTGAAGATCAGCGCCTCGCCGACCGGCGCGGCGATCTTGGCGATCGTCATGCCATTGCCTTCGGCCATGCCGGCGAGCGCATGGAAAATCCCCCAGACCGTCCCGAACAGGCCGATGAAAGGCGCCGTCGAACCGACGGAGGCCAGCACCACCTGCCCGAACTGCAGTTGCGCCAGGCCGGCGTGCAGGGCATCGCGCAGGCGGCGCGTCAGCTGGGACGCCAGCGCCGGTTGCGTCTCGAGCGTGCCGGCGACGGGCTGCAGCAGCATGGCGTCGACCAAAGGCAGCAACAGCGCCTCGCGGTCGATCGCCTGCAGCCGCGCGCGGCCGTCGGCGATCGTCGCGGCGCTCCAGAACGCGGCCACGCCGCGTTGGACGTCGCCGCCGGCGCGCCGCAGCAGCCAAGCTTTCCACAGGATGACGACCCAGCTGCCGACCGACATCGCGAGCATCAGCAGTCCGACGGTGCGGCTGATCAGGTCGCCGTCGTTCCAGAAGTTGCCCGCGCCGTTCA
>JBEVLR010000345.1:0-14472 GCA_040509075.1 Burkholderiaceae bacterium
GGCGCCCGGGCGGCGGCCGCCGGCGGCGCGGCGCCGACGAGCAACGCGTCGACCGCGAGCAGGTCGTTGGTCGTCAGGATGCCGGCGGCCTGGCGCAGCTTCAGCGTCGCCAGCATGTAGTTGTAGCGCGCGGTGGCCAGGTCGCGCTCCGTCGTGAACAGCTGCGACTGCGCATTCAGCACGTCGAGGTTGACCTTGACGCCGACTTTGTAGCCCAGCTTCGTCGCGTCGAGCGCGAGTTGGCTGGACGCTTCCGCGGCCTCGAGCGCCCTGACTTGCGCGCTCAGCGATTCCGCGCCCAGGAACGCCTGCCGCGTGCTGAGCGTCGCATTGTTGTGCGCGCCTTCGGCGTCCGAGCGGGCCTTTTCCTGCAGCGCCACGGTTTCGCGCAAGCGGTTCTGAATCGCGCCGCCCGAGAACAGCGGCACCGTCAGCGTCACCGAAACGCTCGCATTGGAGCCCCAGCCGCTGTCGAAACCTTCGATGCGCGGGGCGCTGAAACGGTCGTGCTCGTAGTTCTTCACGTATTGCGCGCCGGCCGCGAGCGTCGGCAGGTGGCCCGCCTTCGCGCGGCCGGTCTCGAGTTCGGCGATGTCGCGGTTGAGCTGCGCCTGTTTCAGCACCGGGTTGTTGCTCTCGGTGAGCGCGACCCATTCGGACGCTTGCGCCGGCATCACGGGCGGCAACGCGGCCGGCAGCGCGAGCGGATGCGGCACGATGCCGTTGCGGCCGACGAGCTGATCCAGCGTCACGTGGCTCACCTGGAGGTCGTTCTCGGCGGAAATTTCCTGGGAGCGCGCCAGGTCGAAGCGCGCGGCCGCCTCGCGCGTGTCGGTGATCGTCGCGTTGCCGACTTCGAAATTGCGTTTGGCCGACGCGAGCTGCTCAGCGATCGCCTTGCTGTTGGCCTGCACCGTATGCAGCGCATCGGCGGCGGCCAACACGTTGAAATAGGCCTGCGCCACGCGCACGATCAGATCCTGCTCGGCTTGCGCGACTTGCGACTGCGAGGCGTCGACGGCTTTCTGCGCTTCGTCGATCTGCAGCGAGTTCTGGCGGTTGAACAGGGTCTGCTGCGCCGAGACGGTGGCCGTTCCGATGTCGGATTTCGTGGCGGCCAGCCCGCCTTCGGCGACCGCATAAGGCGTGTGGCTGTCGGTGCGCTGGAGCTGCACCGCCAAGTTCGCCGACGGACGGTGCAGCGCGAGCGTCTGCTCGTAGCGATAGCGCGCCGCATCGGCGTTCGATCGCGCGCCGAGGTAAGTCGCGTCGTAGCCCCTCGCGGCATCCACCACCTCGCTGAGGTTCTGCGCCTGCACGGCCGCGCTGCCGGACGCGAGGACGAGCGCCCAGACGAGCGGCGTGCGCGCCGGTGACGTCGACGTGGAACGCGGAAGCGGCATGGAGGGTCCTTGTTGAGTCGGGGCGGGTCGGCGGCTGCGCGTCAAAAATGGAAACGCGGCGGTTCCGGGAATCCGACGAGCCGCTGCGCGTTGATGTCGAACAGCGCCAGGCGCTCGAAGCCGTTCGCGCCGCGGGTGTAGCGGACCGCCTCCATCACCGGTTCGCTCCCCTCGACCGCGACGAGGCGGCCGCCGGGCTTGAGCTGGCCGAGCAGCTCGGCGGGCACTTTGGCGACGGATCCGGACAGGACGATCGCGTCGAACGGCGCTTCGGCCGCATGGCCATGGGCGCCGTCGGCCTGCACCACCGTGACGTTGGCCGCGCCGTTGCGGCGCAGGTTGTCGGCGGCCATCTTCGCGAGCGCCGGGACGATCTCGAGCGTGATCACGCTTTGCGCGCGATGGCCCAGCAGCGCCGCCATGAAGCCGGAGCCCGCGCCGATTTCCAGGACGCGCTCATGACGCTGCACCTGCAGATCCTGCAGCAGGCGCGCCTCGACGCGCGGCGGCAGCATTTGCTCGCCGTGGCCCAGCGGCACCTCGGTGTCGACGAAGGCCATCGAGCGATACGCGGTCGGCACGAAATCCTCGCGGCGCACGATGGCCAGCAGGCCGAGCACCCCCTTGTCCAGCACATCCCAAGGACGGATCTGCTGTTCGATCATGTTGAAGCGGGCTTGTTCGATGTTCATGCAATACCTTGGTCGGCAGAAATAGCTGACAAATTCTATTCGGCCAGCCCGGCGTTGTTTTTAATATTCCGGGGGTTTCCGTGGAGCCGATCTCAAGTTCCCGCGATATCGTGCGGGCAGGGGACGAAACCCGTCGAACCATCGCCCGCGGCCCGAGTGCCGTGGCGCGGGCGGGGGGGTTCCGATGCCTGCGCGACCTCCATATCGGCATCCGCATGCGAATATCCGACGGCGGGCGGGCCGGCCGCGTGGAATTTTCCGCGGCCGGGCGGCGCTCATTTCGGATCCGCTTGTCGGCGGATAGGCGCCGTGGTGCGTTGATCAGGCAGGCCGCGCTTGCGGCGCGGGCGTTCGAAAGCTTGGAAAACATGATGACCGGCAAGAATGGGCGACGGCGGAACCAGAATCGGCGCGGCTTCGGGCTCGGGGCGGCCGCGGTCGCCGTCGCCGCGGCGGGATTGAGCGCTTGCGCGGGCCTCGTCGGTTCGCGCGACGTGACGCTCAGCGAGTCCCAGCTGACGCTGTTGCTTGCGCGACAGTTCCCGATGGAGCGCAGGATGGTCGAGGTGATCGACTTGACGGTGTCCAATCCGCAGATCCACCTGCTGCCGCAAGCCAACAGGATCGGCACCGAACTCGACGTCGACGCGCTCGACCGCTTGTTCGGCAACGGCGCGCATGCCCATGTCGACCTCGACTATGGCCTCCGCTTCGAGCCGACGGATCATTCGATCCGGATGACCAACGTCCGCGTGCGACGGCTGTCGCTGGACAGCGGTTCGAACTCGCTGCACGGCGTCGCGCAGCGCATCGGCACGCTCGTCGCCGAGAACATGCTGGAAAACGAGACGCTCTACAAGATGAAGCCGCCCCAAGCAGACGAGATGGATCGCCTGAACCTCGTGGTGTCGCCGATCCGGGTGACCGCGCAGGGCATCCAGATGACCGTGTCGCCCAAGTCCGATTGACGGCGCGCGGCGGCGACAGCCTGCGGTCATCTCCGGCGCGTATCATCGCGCGTTCGTCGCACGGGCCCGCGGGGCCTTTTCCGGAGTTCGCGCTTGGATACCTTGCTGTTGATCAAGGCCGCCGTCATGGGCGTCGTCGAGGGGCTCACCGAGTTCCTGCCCGTGTCGTCGACGGGGCACCTGATCTTGGCGGGCTCGCTGCTCGGCCTGCCCAACGACGAGGTGATGAAGACCTTCGAAGTCGTGATCCAGTCGGGCGCGATCCTCGCGATCGTGATCGTCTACTGGCGGCTGATCGTCGATTCGCTGGGCAGCCTGGGCACGAACGCGAAGTCGCGCCGGCTCGTGGCCAACATCGTCGTCGGCTTCCTGCCGGCGGCGGTGATCGGCTTCCTGTTGATCAACGTCATCAAGAAGCACCTGTTCAACGGCCCGGTGGTCGCCTCCGCGTTCATCGTCGGCGCGTTGGTCATCCTGTGGGTGGAACGCCGCACCGACCGGCCCGTGCGCGTGAACCATCTCGACGAGATGACGACGATGGACGCCCTCAAGGTCGGCTTCATCCAGTGCCTGGGCATGGTGCCGGGCACGAGCCGCTCGGGCGCGACGATCATCGGCGGCATGCTGGTGGGCCTGTCGCGCAAGGCGGCGACGGAATTCAGCTTCTTCCTCGCGATCCCGACGCTGATCGGCGCGAGCGTGCTGAGCGCGTGGAAAGTGCGCGCGGCGCTGGCGGCGCAGTGGCACGGGTACCTGCCGCTGTTCGCCGTCGGCTTCGTCGTGTCGTTCCTGGCGGCGTGGATGTGCGTGCGCTGGCTGCTGCGCTACATCGCGACGCACACGTTCGTGGCGTTCGCGTGGTACAGGATCGCGTTCGGCCTGGTGGTGCTGGCGACCTGGCTGACCCACATGGTGCGATGGGCCGATTGACGGCCGATCGGGCCTGCGCGCGGCCGCCGGCCCCCGTCAGCGCCGCGTGAACAGCAAGTCCCACACCCCGTGGCCCAGTTTGAGCCCGCGGTGCTCGAACTTGGTCAATGGCCGCCAGTCGGGCCGGGGCGCATACCCGTGCGCGGTGTTCGACAGCGTCGGCTCGGCCGCCAGCACCTCCAGCATCTGTTCGGCGTAAGGCTGCCAATCGGTCGCGCAGTGCAGGTATCCGCCGGGCGCCAGCCGCGACGACAACTGGTGCACGAACGCCGCCTGGATCAGCCGCCGCTTGTGGTGTTTTTTCTTGTGCCACGGATCGGGAAAGTAGACGTGCAGGCCGGCGAGCGAACCGGGCGCGATCATGTCGCGCAGCACTTCGACGGCGTCATGCTGGATCAGCCGCAGGTTTTTCAGCCCGCCGGCGTCGATGCGCCGAAGCAGCGCGCCGACGCCGGGCGTGTGCACCTCGATGCCGAGGAAATCGTGCCCGGGCCGCGCCGCGGCGATCTGGGCCGTCGCGTCGCCCATGCCGAAGCCGATTTCCAGGATCACCGGGGCTTCGCGGCCGAATGCGCGGGCGAAGTCCAGCAGCTTGCGCTCGTGGGGGATCAGGTGCAGCGGCGCCAGCGTCTCCATCGCCTTCTGCTGGCCCGTGCCCATGCGCCCCGCGCGCAGCACGAAGCTGCGGATGCCGCGGCGCGCGAAAGCTGGCGGGGCGGATGCTTCGGGGGGGTCGGGGTTTTCTGAAAAAGCGGCCGTGGTCGGCACGTCGTCGCGGCGTTCTGCGGTCATGCGGCATTTTGCCCGACCCCGGGCCGCCCGGGCCCCGGCCAGGCCGGCGGCGGGCCGTCTAGCGATGCGCCGCCGCGACGATCTGGTCGTAGATGCCGCCATCGTCGAAGTAGGTCTTCTGCGCCGACTTCCAGCTGCCGAACGTTTCGTCGACGGTGAAGGTCGAAACCTTCGGGAAGTCCTTCGCGTGCAGCGCCAGCACTTTCTCGCTGCGCGGCCGCATGCCGTGCTTCGCGGCGATCTCCTGCCCCTCGTCGGAGTACAGCCAGCTCAGGTAGGCCTCGGCTTCCTTGCGCGTGCGCTTGCGGTCGACCACCTTGTCGACGACCGACACCGGGTTCTCGGCGAGGATGGTGCGCTTCGGGTAGACGACGTCGAAATCGTCGCCGAACTCGGCGCGGATCAGGTCGATTTCGCTTTCGAAAGTGACCAACCCGTCGCCGATGCCGCGTTGCGCGAAGGTCGTCGTGGCGGCGCGTCCGCCGCCATCGAACACGGGCACGTTGGCGAACATCTTCGTGACCAGGTCGCGCGCCTGCGCCGCGGTGCCGCCGTCCTTCAGCACGCTGCCCCAGGCGCCGAGGCAAGCGTAGCGGCCGTTGCCGGAGGTCTTCGGATTGGGGATCACCACGCTCACGCCGGGGCGCGCCAGATCGGCCCAATCGCGCAGCCCTTTCGGATTGCCTTTGCGCACCACGATCACCTGCACGGAGGTCGTCGGCGCGCTGTTGTGGGGCAGGCGCCTGGCCCAGTCGGCCGGCACGAGGCCGCCGCGGTCGGCGAGCACGTCGATGTCGGTCGCCTGGTTCATCGTGACGACGTCCGCCTCGAGGCCGTCGAGGATGCTGCGCGCCTGCTTGCTCGAGCCGCCGTGCGACTGGTTGACGGTGATCGCCTCGCCGGTCGTGCGCAGCCAGTGCGCGGCGAAGGCGGCGTCGTAGTCTTTGTAGAACTCGCGGGTGACGTCGTAGCTGACGTTGAGGAGCACGGTGGCCGCCCGCGCGCCGACGGCGACGCAGGCGAGCGCGGCCGCGAGCGCCGCGCGGATGAGGGGATCACGGAAGGGCCGCATGCAGGTCTCGAATGGTTGGACGGCCTGCGATCGTAGCGGCGCGCGCCCGGCCCGGCGCAATGGCCGCGCTGGCGCTGCGCGTATATCGATCCTCGGAAAACGGATGAGCCGCGCCTGCGCGCCGCGCCGTTCAACCGGTTTTCTTCGCCGTCCGGTCGACGGCGGGCAGCAAGATCGCGACGATGCCCAGCAACGGCAGGAAGGCGCAGACGCGGTAGACGAAGGCGATGCTCGTCGAGTCGGCCAGCAGGCCCAGCGCGGCCGCGCCGAGGCCGCCCATGCCGAACGCGAAGCCGAAGAACAGGCCCGAGACCGCGCCCACCTTGCCCGGGATGAGCTCCTGCGCATAGACCAGGATCGCCGAGAACGCGGACGACAGCACGAAGCCGATCAGGCCGGTCAGCAGGGTGGTCCCTCCGAGTCCGACGTAGGGCAGGGCGAGGGCGAACGGCGCGACGCCGAGGATCGAGCCCCAGATCACCGGTTTGCGGCCGATGCGGTCGCCCACCGGCCCGCCGATCAGCGTGCCGGCCGCCGAGGCCGCGAGGAACGCGAACAAGTGCATCTGCGCGCTCTGCACCGACAACCCGAACTTGCCCATCAGATAGAACGTGTAGAAGCTGCTGATGCTCGCGATGTAGAAATACTTCGAGAAGATCAGCACCAGCAGCACCGAGATCGCGCCCGCGACGACGCCGCGCGGCAAGGTCGGGGCGGGGCCGTTCCCCGCCCCCTTGGCCGCGGCCGCCAGGCGCTGGATCGCGTACCAGCGGCTGACCTGGGACAACAGGCCGATGCCGGCCAGCGCGGCGAGCGCGAACCACGCCACGCTGCGCTGGCCGTAAGGCGCGATCACCGCGGCCGCCACGAGCGGGCCGAGCGCGGTGCCGGTGTTGCCGCCGACCTGGAACAGCGATTGCGCGAGGCCGTGCCGTCCGCCCGACGCCATGCGCGCGACCCGCGAGGATTCCGGATGGAAGATCGACGAGCCGACGCCCACCAGCCCCGCGGCGAGCAGCACGAAGCCGAAGCTCGGCGCGAAGCCCAGCAGCAGCAGCCCGCACAGGGTGAAGCCCATGCCGAGCGGCAGCGAATAAGGCACCGGCCTGCGATCGGTGTACAGCCCGACCAGCGGCTGGAACAGCGATGCGGTCAACTGGTAGGTCAGCGTGATCAAGCCGATTTGGCTGAAGCTGAGCGAGAACTCGCCCTTCAAGATCGGGTAGATCGCCAGGATCAGCGATTGCATTATGTCGTTGATCAGGTGCGCGGCGCTGATCGCGCCCAGGATGGCGAACGACGCGCCGCGGCGCGGCGATGCACGTCTCGAGACGGTGGCGGAAGGGGTCGACATGGGCATCTTGGGGATTCGGAGCGCCGCGGACTCGGCGAACCGGGCGAAAGGACGCCAGGGCCGATATTAGGCATAGCATCCGGTCCTGTCTCGCGCCGTTCGGTCTTCCGTCTTCGCGAAAAGGACATGACCTTCGATCCGATCCGCCATGCCTCGATCCCTGAACGCTTTCCTGAATCCGCAGATCCTGGCCGAGATCGACGCCGACACGCTGCCCGTCGTGACGCGCGCGACCGACTACCCCGCGGGGCGCGTGATCGACCGCCATGTCCATGCGCGCGGCCAGCTCGTCTACGCGATGCACGGCGTGATGATGGTGGCGGCCGAGGATGGGCGCTGGATCGTGCCGCCGACGCGCGCGATCTGGATGCCGGCCGGCGTCCCGCACATGATCCGCTGCATCGGCCCCGTGCGCATGCGCAGCGTCTACGTGCTGCCGGAAGCGGCGCCGCACCTGCCCGGCCGGCCGCATGCGGTGGGGGTGTCCCCGCTGCTGCGCGAGCTGATCCTCGCCGCGATCGACATCGATCCGCCCTATGGCGGCGAAACGCGCGACGCCCGCGTGATGCGCCTGCTGCTGGACGAGCTGCACGCGTTGCCGGTGCTGCCGCTGCACCTGCCGCAACCCGCGGACGCGCGGCTGCAACGCATCTGCGCGCGCCTGAGCGGGCAGCCCGACGACGTCTCCACGCTGGCCGACTGGGCGGCCGAGCTGGCGCTGGACGTCAAGACCATCCAGCGCCTGTTCGCCCGCGACACCGGCATGACCTTCGGCCAGTGGCGCCAGCAGGCGAGGCTGCTGCACGCGCTGGAGCGGCTCGCCGGCGGCGACAAGGTGGTCGACGTCGCGCTCGCGCTCGGCTACGACAGCCCGAGCGCGTTCGCCACCATGTTCAAGCGCCAGTTCGGGCGGACCCCGAGCGCTTTCTTCCGCTGACGGCGGCCCGGATGTCGGACGAGGGCCGGGGCTCGTAGGGAGTTCTGGACGCCGCGCCGTTGGTGCTTCCCCACTGCGCGGCGGCGGCCGGGATCCGATAACAGGACAGACCAACCTGGGAGTTCCTCCATGAAATTCGCCGATCTCCGTGTCAAGACAAAGCTGATGTTCGGCTTCGCCGCGCTCGCCGCCGTCGTCCTGATCGTGTCCGCGCTGTCGTTGCGCTCGCTGGCGCGCTCGAACGACCGGTTTTCCGACTATCTCGGCGGTGCGGCCCAGCGCGAGCGCTTGACCTTCGAGATCCGCGGAGCCGCGACGCGGCGCGCCATCGCGGCCCGCAACCTGGTCCT
Source organism: Burkholderiaceae bacterium (assembly GCA_040509075.1). Classification (GTDB taxonomy): domain Bacteria; phylum Pseudomonadota; class Gammaproteobacteria; order Burkholderiales; family Burkholderiaceae_C; genus Scleromatobacter. The sequence continues at coordinate 8,499 of JBEVLR010000345.1, forward strand.
CGTGACCGAGCACGGCGACACCGAACTCGAGAAAGCCGCCGTGCTGCAGGCCGATGCCGACGTCAACTCCGGGTTCGAGAAATTGAAGGCGGCCATCGCCGCGGCGACGGACACCACCGAGCGCGACCGCGCGATGCTGTCGACCATGGACCAGATCGAATCGAAGTACGAGCCGGTCGCCCACTCGATCCTCGACAAGGTGTTCGCCGGCAAGCGGGCGGACGCCGTCGCCCAGATGAACGTCGAATGCCGCCCGCTGCTGGCGGCGCTGCTGAAGGCGGCCAGCGACTACATCGCCTACGAGCAGGACGTGGCGCGGGACCGCGTGAAGACGGCCGAAGCCGGCTACGCCGCCGACCGGATGACGCTGGCGGCCGTCTGCGCGGCGGCGGTGGCCGGCGCGCTCGGCATGGGCTGGATGCTGGCCGCGGCCGTCACCGCGCCGCTGCAGCGCTGCCTGTCGCTCGCGGAGTCGGTGGCCTCCGGCGACCTGAGTTCGACCATCGTCGTCGACCGCGCCGACGAGACCGGCAAGCTGCTGGCCGCGCTGGGCCGCATGAACGAAAGCCTCGTGAACATGGTGGGCCAGGTGCGCCAGTCGGCCGAGGGCATCGCGACCGCGTCGTCGGAGATCGCCTCCGGCAACCACGACCTGTCCAGCCGCACGGAGCAGCAGGCCAGCGCGCTGCAGCAGACCGCCGCCTCGATGCAGCAGATGACCGTCACCGTGCAGCAGAGCGCCGACAATTCCCGCGCCGCGAGCGAGCTCGCGGCCGCCGCCGCCGAAGTCGCCGGCAAGGGCGGCGTGGTCGTGCAGCGCGTCGTCACGACGATGAGCGAGATCAGCGCGTCGAGCAAGAAGATCTCCGACATCATCGGCGTCATCGACGGCATCGCCTTCCAGACCAACATCCTGGCGCTCAACGCCGCCGTCGAGGCCGCCCGCGCCGGCGAGCAGGGCCGCGGCTTCGCGGTCGTCGCCGCCGAAGTGCGCAGCCTGGCCCAGCGCTCCGCGCAGGCCGCCCGCGAAATCAAGGACCTGATCGGCGACAGCGTCGAGAAGGTCGAGGCCGGCTCGGCCCTCGTCGGCGAGGCGGGCCTGACGATGGACGACGTCGTCGCCCAGGTGCGGCGCGTGACCGACCTGATGGGCGAGATCACCGCGTCGTCGACCGAGCAGACCACCGGCATCGTGCAGGTCAACCAGGCGGTCGCGTCGATCGACCAGGGCACGCAGCAGAACGCCGCGCTCGTCGAGGAGAGCGCCGCCGCGGCCGAGAGCCTGAAGCAGCAGTCCACCGGCCTGCTGAACCTGGTCGCCGCGTTCAAGACGGCGGAACCGCGCCGCACGGCGTTCGCCTGAGGGCGGGGAGGGCACGGTCATGCATGCGATCGCTTATGTGAGCTCGGCGGCCTGGATCCTGAAGAACCGCGACCTCGAATTCATCGTCTCCGAATCGCGCGGCCTGAACACGCTGTCGGGCGTGACCGGCGTGCTGCTGTACTGCGACGGAAATTTCATGCAATACCTCGAAGGCACGAAGGAAGCGGTGTGCGAGACCTACGCGCGCATCCGCAAGAGCAGTCAGCATTACCAGATCAGCGAATTGATGAACCAGCCCATCGAGGAACGCGAATTCGGCGACTGGACGCTGGCGTTCTCGCGCACCGGCCCGGCCGACTTCCTCGCGATCGCGGCCGCGCGCTGGAGGGGCAGCGCGCAGACCGGCCCGGGCGCCGAAATGGTCAAGGCGTTCTGGGCCGACAGCCGCTGCCAGGCGGCCTGACACGATTCCACCCCTGATCGAGGGCCATCATCGATCTGCGGACCCGGCGCGGCATGCCCGCCGAAACGGGTCGACTGAAGACCCGGAGATTCGACAAGACGCTTCGGGTCTCGGCGCCTGCGCGGGCTGCGCGCGACGTCGTGGCGACGTCCGGCGCGCCTGCACGAAGAACGCATCGGAGCGGGTTCGCATTTCAGGTTTGCATTTCGCGTCCCTGGTCCTTGCCCGCGGACTGCGTCCTAAGATCCCGGCACTGTCCGGATCCTTCGGGCTCCGCCTCAAAGGACGCTTCTTGCCGATAGACCCCAAGTACTCCGCCCATATCCCGGAACCCTCCGCCGCAACCGATTCGACCAGCGGCGGTCGGATCGAAGTGGGAGCTTACCGGTCCACCCTGATCGGGGCGCGCAGCCTGAAGGCGGGTGCCGAGGCCAGGTTTCCTGGCCTGGTTTCCTCGGACGCCTTGGAAAACAGTTTTTCCGCTTCCTCGGCCGAACGGGGCCAGGTTTCCCTGCGGGGCTTGATCTTCGAATTCATGAAAATGGTGGCTCAATGGGCTCCATTGGCCGTCCAGCCTTCGTTGTCGCTCCATCCCACTCTGGGGGAGGCGTCCGGTTCGCTCACGGCGACCGGGCTGCCGCCAGGCGCGTTTTCCGCGGCGCTGGAACCGCGTCGCCTGAACCATGAGGCCGCTTCCACGACGCGGGGCGCGGCCATGGTCGTGTCCGTGCCATCCGACCGCTTGCCCCGGCCCCCGGATTTGCTGTCCGAAGACCAAACCGTCGACGATATGTTCGAGATCCTCGGCCGTTACGCGGTTCCGGAAGGAAAGCCGCCCCTTCAAATCGCAAAAGACATCGTCGGCGACGACAAGTCGATCTCATCCGAAGAGTTCAGGCGGGCCATCGTCGGCAACCCGGCGGTTTCGGTCGTGCACGCGGTGAACTATGCGGCGTGCGGCGTGAAGGATGAGGAGGATCCCCAGCGTTCGGTGCAACTCTGCAGCGACGAGTCGAAAATCATGAAGCAAGGCTTCGGCGGCGAGGTGACCTTGCGGGAGCCCACCGAAGAACAGGCACAGGGCATCGTCGTCGGGCTGTTGGCGCATTATCGGGCGATGGAAGCGATCGAGACGGTGCTGAAGCCGTTCGCCGTCGTGCTGACGGTGGATGCCTTCGACGAGAAAAAAATTGCGGGCGTCACGTTGTTCGACGGGGGCCGGCTCCATGTCCCGATCGTTTGCCTGGCGAGCAGCCTGGCGCCCGAGAACGTCCCGCGATTCGTCTCGCACGAAAGTTGGCACGCGTCGATGAAGAAGGCTTTCAGGTCGTACGTGTTGAAGCTTGCCCTCGGGTGGGACGTCCGCCGGTGGATCGGCGAGCTGCTTCGGGCCAACGGCAAGGACTCGCTCGATCACGGCGCCATCGAGTTGTTGACCGAGCTGCTCTCCTCGGCCTTTTCCACCAGGAATTTCACCGACAGCCCGTATGAAACCGACAACGACAATCTCGCCCTGAGGACGCTGATCGGCGATCCGTCGGACGGCATGGCCATGGAACAGGCCGTGGAGGCCGGAGCGCAGGAGCTCGCCAAGGCCTATTCCCAGGGCGACAAGCAGGCGATGGCGGCGCTGGAAAAGCCGCTCACTGCCATTCTCAATGCGTTGGCGGAGACTCCCGCGCTGGATGCGAAATACAAGGCGGCGATGGGCGGCACGGCCCTGGTGACTCTTGCACTGTGCGCGGGGATCGGCTATCTCAAATTCAGGAGAGGCAAAAGTGCCCCGCAACCGGATCTGGAGCGGGGCGAACGCTTCAAAGGACGAAGCCGCGAACACCAGGATTGAAAACCTGTGAATGCACGCGGCGCCTTTCTGAAAGCCGGAACGCGCCTGCGTCGCGTCGCGGATCCTTCCGGGGCTCGCCTCACGCCACCCGCGGCTGGATCCCGAACACGATCCCGAAGACGATCGCCAGCACCGTGATCGCGAGCCAGATCCGCGACATCACCTCGGCCGCGCGGCGATCCTTGGCGAGGCCTTCGACCTGCGATTCGAGCGCCTCCGCCCGACGCTTGAACACCCCCGCCTGCGCCTGCGCGCAAAACGCCTCGGCCACCATCGGCGGCGTGAGCTCCGCGACCTTTTCTCGGTTCCAGGCGGTGCGCAGCTCGCGCAGCGCCGGCGCGCTGAACGCAACGCCTCCGTCCGCGTCGGCGGTCACCGTGAAACCGGATCGCTCGAAGAACTGCTCGCGCAGCGCGCGATCGGCCTCGCCCTGCTGCCCGGCGGCGAACGAACCGCCGACGACGGCCGCGTCGGGATGCTCGGCCGCGGCCCATTCGACGAGCACGCCGCGCAGGAAGCTCATGATCCCGTGGCCCTTGGGGTCGGCCGCGATCTGGCCCCGCGGGCCGAGGCGGCACAGCGCCACCCGGCGGCCGTCGGGCCGGGCCTGTTCGAGCACGCGCAGCTGCAGCGTGTTGGTGGCGCGACTGGCGCTGGCGCGGTCGTTGATCTTCTCGCCGCGGCCGGTCTGGACATCGAACTCGGCCAGCCATTCGAGCGTCACGCGGTAGAGATGTTCGCGCCTGCCCTCCGCCCCGTCGACGGCGGCGTGCAGGCAGGTCGCCTGGGCGACGCGGTGCACCCCGGGGCGCATGCGCACCTTGACCAGCCGCGTCCGCACGGGGAGGGCGGCGGCTTCCATCTCGTGCTGCGTGCTGAGCCACGGCACGGGCGGTGGCGTGAGGCCGGGGGAGTCGGGACTGGAGTTCATGGAAGCGATCTTCGCCGCGCCGAACGAGGATGGGCGGCGCCCCAAGCGTATAGCACGCATCTAGCGGGCGCTGTTCGATACCCACAGCCGCCGCGGCAGCCCGTCCCATCGCCCGACGCTTTCCGACGATCAGATGGACGACGCGACGTCACTGGACCCTTCACCGCCAATGTACCCGAGCCACTGACTCCACCGGCCGCCATCGACGGCCGCCTCACGGCCACCAAAAAGCGTTCAAGCATCCAACTCGTCGAGCCCCCTTCCCGCCGGCACATTCGACGCTCTCGTCCTCGCCATCAGCCGCTTCAAAGGCTCGGGCGGATGGCCTGGTCGCCGCAGCATGTAAGTCGGGACAGCAAACCACTGTCGCTGCCATGACGTTGGTCGCTCTGAGCGCAACCTTCACTTCCGCCCACGCTGTCACACCTACGTGGATTGGAAAAGCCAAAATTCAGCAAGGCCCCGTTCAGGTCGTCCCGATTACCGCGCCTTACCCAGTAATCACCTTTGACGGTGGTTCATTTGACGAGCCATTCACGGAATCGCCGGTGATCTTCCAAGGCGGCAACGGCATCGCTAACGCCATCCAAGCTGGAACCGCCAAGGCAGCTAAAGATGGCCAAGGCCGTTCGGCCTCCTGATTGACATGAACGTCCCGACTCGCTCTATCGCTATTTGCGCCTCCGTTGGTATCGCACTCGCAGCACTGGGCATTCATCGCGCCACGAACAAGGTTGAGGAAACTCTGAGTACGCAACCTCAGACTCAAGGTGTATTGACGCAACCATTGGCAGCTCGTGCGACGAATAGAAAGGCGGTGCCTGAAACGATAGCTCCATCTGTGAGTAAGCAAGAAGCCTCGTTATCACAGCGATATTCCAACATCGCCGATGGCCGAGTCTTCGTGTTGGTGGAGTGGGGACACCCTGAGCGAGGTGGCCGTTACTACGCGAGTCACGTCGCAGACCAATGCCAGTTCGTCAAAGAGTTCACCGAGCATCTGAGTGCGCCTCAGCCTGATGTTCAGTCTGTCGGTCCAAATGACTACATGCGAGCTGCAGGCGCCTTGCAGAAATTACAAGCCCGTTGTGGACAGTTCAGCGACGCCGAACTTGCTCAATTTTCAAAGAACTCCCTGTTCTCACAGAACCCAGAGCGCGACTCGCTTGCGTCGCTGGCAGAACAGTTCAACATGGCGGCGAAGACGCAGGATGTAAGAAAAACTCAGGAAGCTTTGGTCAGGGTTCTGCAGTCCAAAGACCCAATGCTCATTGACCAGCTAGTGTCGTGAGTTAGAAGTTCGCAGACAAAAGCGCTCGATGCTGGCGAGGATGTCATCAGCGGTCTTCGTCCAGCAGAAGGGCTTGGGATCGGCGTTATGAATAGCGACGTAGTCGCGAATGGCGCGCT
>JBEVLR010000346.1:0-3230 GCA_040509075.1 Burkholderiaceae bacterium
GCTCGAACTGCCGCTGTCCGCGCAGCTGCGCCGCCGCCTGTCGGCCTGGTTCGAGTCGCACGGCAAGGGCCGCCATCGCCTGGCGGCCGCCGCCGGCGCGCTGGCGCTCGCCCTGCTGATGTGCTGGCCGGTCGACCACGACATCGCCGCGCCGGTGAAGCTCGAAGGCGCGGTGGAGCGCATCATCACGTCGCCCGGCGACAACTATCTGCAAAAGGTGTGGGTGCGCCCCGGCGACGTCGTCAAGGCGGGCCAGGTGCTGCTCGAATTCGCGACGGAGGACCTGCTCGTCGAACGCCAGCGCCTGCTGGCCGGCGTCGGCGGCCACGACGCGGCGGCGGGCGACGCGGCCGCCAAGGAAAACCTCAGCGAACTGGCCATCGAGACCGCCAAGGCCGACGAAGCCAGAGCGCAGCTGGCGCTGCTCGACCAGCGCCTGGCCCGGGCCCGCGTCGTCGCGCCTTTCGATGCGGTGGTGATCCAGGGCGACCTCACCAATGCGCTCGGCGCGCCGATGAAGCGGGGCGACGCCCTGATGACCCTGGCCCCCGCCAATGATTTCCGGGCGATCGTCGACGTCGACGATGCGGACATCCTGCAGGTCCAACCCGGGCAGACCGGCGCGGTGGTGCTCACGGCGCTGCCCGACACGACGCTGCAGGCGCGCGTGCTGCGCGTCACGCCGCTGGAGACGGCCTCCCAGGGCCGCAGTTATTTCGAAGTGCAGGTCGATCTGTCGAGCGGCGCCGCGGCCCATTCGCTGCGCCCGGGCATGCGCGGCATCGCGCGCCTGCACGGCCCGAAGCGCGCCATGGGCATCGTCTGGGCGGAAAAAGCCGTCGTCTGGGTCCGGCTCGCCTGGTGGCGTTGGGTGGGATGACCGGCATGAAGCCGTCCCCGCGCCCGCCGCATTCGCCGCCCCCGCGAGGGCGCTGACATGGAACACGTCGAAGACACCTCCTGGTACCGCGTCGCGCAGCAGCAGCCGCGCCTGCGCCTGCACGTGCGCATCCAGCGGCGCGTGTCGCGCGGCGCCGTCTGGTACCTGCTGGCCGACGACGAACGCCGCCGTTACCAGCGCGTCGATTCGGCGGCCTACCAGTTCATCGGCCGGCTCGACGGCGGCGTCACCGTCGACGCGGCCTGGCGGGCCGTGCACCGGCGCCTGGGAGAGGCGGCGCCCACGCAAACCGAAGCGATGGCGATCCTCGCCCGCCTGAGCGAAGCCGAATTGCTGACCATCGACGCGGGCAGCGACACCGAGGCCATGATGCAGCGCAAGCGCGAGCGGCACCGTCGCGTGAAGGCGGCCGCCGCCAACCCGCTGTCGTTCAAGGTGCCGCTGTTCGACCCGACGGCGTTGCTCCAGCGCCTGTCGTGGGCGCGGGCGGCGTTCGGCAATGCGGGGCTGCTGGCCTGGGCCGCGCTGGTCGCGGCCGGCGCGGCCGTCGCGCTGGCCCATCGCGAGGCGCTGCAGCAATCGCTCCTGCAGCAAGGCCGGACCGCCGATTTCCTGCTCTGGATCTGGGCCTCCTATCCGTTCGTCAAAATCATCCATGAAGCGTGCCACGCCTTCGCGGTGCGGCGCTGGGGCGGCGAAGTCCGCGAAGTCGGCATCCACCTCGTGATGCTGACGCCGCTGCCCTACGTCGACGCCTCGGCCGCGACCGCGTTCAACGAGCGCCGCCGCCGCATGGCCGTCAGCGCCGTGGGGGTGATGGCGGAGCTGGCGATCGCGACGCTGGCGCTGTTCGTGTGGACGGCGTCGTCCTCCGTCGCGGTGCAACGCGCCGCGCTGGCGGTGATGGCCGGCTGCGGCCTGTCGACGCTGTTGTTCAACGCGAACCCGCTGGCCCGTTTCGACGGCTACTACTTCCTCAGCGACGCCCTGGACCTGCCGAACCTGCATCAGCGCGGCCGCGCGATGGTGTCGCACTTGGCGCAACGCCTGTTCTGCGGCCGCGGCGCCGGCCCGGCGCCCGAGACCTTGCGGCGCGAAGCCGCGCTGGTGACGCTGTACGCGTCGGCATCGTGGCTGTACCAGGTGGCGGTGATCGGGCTGCTCGTCTACTGGCTCTCGGCGCCGACGCCGCTGCTGGCCGTCGGCGTGCTGGCGACGGCGGGTTGGGCCCTCGTGGCGCAGCCCCTGGCGGCGGCGGCGTCGGCGCTGCTGTTCGACAGCCGGCTGAACGGCCGGCGGCTGCGCGCGCTGGCCATCGTCGGCTCGTCCGCGGCGGGGCTGGCCGTGGCGCTGTTCGTGGTGCCCTGGCCCTGCTTCACCGTGCAGCAGGGCATCGTGTGGGCGCCGCCCGAGGCCATCGTGCGCGTGCGCACGCAAGGCGATCTGGTGGCCCTGACGGCGCAACAGGGCGACGCGGTCGCCCGCGGCCAGATCCTCGCCAGGCTCGACAACCTCGAATTGCGCAGCCAACGGGAAACCGCCATCGTGAACGCGGCGCAGGCCGACGTGCGCTATTTCGATGCGATGCTGACCCAGCCGCTGGTGGCGGCGCAGGTGGCGCTGGAGCGCTCGAGCGCCCAGGCGCAGCTGGCGCGCCTGGACGACCAGCTCGACCACCTGACCCTGCAGGCCGGCGAGACCGGCCGCCTGGTCATGCCCCGCGACAGCGGCCAACCCGGCCATTTCTACAGCGAAGGCAAGGAACTCGGCTTCATCGTTTCCGGCCGCCCGGGGATGTTCATCAAGGTGGCGTTGACGGAATCCCAGGCGGAGTTGGTCCACGACCGCACGAGCGTGGTCTCGGTGCGGCTGGCGGCCGACCCCGGCCGGGCGTGGCCGGCCGCGCTGGAGCGCGAGACGCCCAACGTGTCGCGCACGCTGCCGACCAGCATGCTGGGCAGCCTGGCCGGCGGCCCCATCGTCACCGATCCGGAAGACGGCAACGGCCTCAAGACCCTGGCGCCGGTGGCGGTCGTGGATGTGCGCGTCCCGGACGGCGGCGTCGGCCTCATCGGCGCCAAGGCCTGGGTGCGGTTCGACCATCCCAGCGAACCGCTCGGCCGCCAATGGGCGCGGTCGCTGCGGCAGGCTTTCCTGGGGAACCTCGGAGCCAAGGGGTGACGACCGTGTCCGCCGCCGGCCGCGCCCGGCCCGCGCTGCCGCGGCCCGGCCCGATGCACGGGCCCTATCCGCAACGCACCGCCCGGCGTCCGCCCGCCTGGCTCGCGCTGGCCGACGGCGCCGGCGATTTCCTGGGCGCGCGGGCTTT
>JBEVLR010000347.1:0-7687 GCA_040509075.1 Burkholderiaceae bacterium
GAACCTGGACTGGTATTTCTCGACGAGCCTCATCAGCGTCGCGCGGGAAACCCCGCCGGAGCGATCGGCCGGCTGGCCCCTGGGGATGTTCATCGTGCTTCGGATCCGCGTTCCCCGGGTGCCAAGCCGATTCGACCAGCGTCGACAGCCGCTCGAGCCTGCCGAAGAGCTGTCCACGCCGATAACCGGTGCCGTGAAGTCGGGAGGGCTCCAGCTTGGCGGCATCTTCCTTTTCCGGTTAGACGGGGAAATTCTCGAGGAACGTCAGGACTTCGTTCATCTTGAGGGACGTTTTCTGCAGCTCCGCGAAGGGCGCTTGAATCTTGCGCAGCCTGTCCGCGGGCGGGATCCGGCCATCGAATTCCAGGACGATCTTGTCGATTTGCGCCGCGGCGGCATCGATTTCATTCACCCGGAAGAGAATGGTCTCGTGGCGCAGGACGCTGGCCGGCGTCACGAGTTCGAGCGCGGTGTGATCGATGGCTTCCTTGTTGAGCATCGCGATCCGTTTCGGATCCGCTCCCTTGCAGTGCTCGTTGATCTGCGTCACCCCGTCGTCCAGGTTCTTCAGGCGGCTCCCTTGGGCCTGAGCATCCGTCTCGCCGTCGCCGGGCAGGTCGTAATCGTCGATCATGAATTCGAACCGTTGTTGCGCGGCGAATCCCATTTCCCGGATGAAATCTTTCTTGTCCGGGCTGTCGCAATATTGTTCGAGTTTGCCGAGATTCTTCGACAACAGTTTCGCCAGCCGTTTCGCCTGTTTCTCGTCGGTTCGGCTCTTCCTCTGGAAAATATTGTGAAGATCCGATGTCCACGTCTGCTTCAGGCCCGCCAGGGTTTCTGCCGAAATGGGTTCTCCTTCCGGCCGGCTCCGCGCCAATTCCGCGCGCACATCCCGCGTGCAGGACGACAAGATGGCGATCATCTTCAATCGATTCGAATCCGCCGGTTTCGGCCTGGGAAACAACACCTGCGGCGGCAAAGCGGCGGCAAGCGACGACAGCAGGTCGGCGGCCGCAGCCGGCCCGGTCTCTTCCAGACCATCGTGCGCTGTCGCGCATGCACGCCGCGCTGCCATGAAAAAAGCCGCCCAAAGGCGGCTTTTACTCATCGTGGCGATATAGGCCGACGCCGTCAACGCAGTTTGATTTCCTTGTACAGGACGTGCTTGCGCGCCTTCGGATCGAATTTCATGAATTCGAGCTTTTCGGGCGTCGTCTTCTTGTTCTTGGTCGTGGTGTAGAAGTGGCCCGTTCCCGCGGTGGATTCGAGCTTGATCTTTTCGCGTGCGCCTTTGGAAGCCATGGTCGTGCTCCGGTGGGATTACAGGGCGCCTTGGGCGCGGAGGTCGGCGAGCACGGCATCGATGCCGTTCTTGTCGATCAAACGCAGCGCGGCGGCCGTGATGCGCAGTCGGATGAAGCGGTTTTCGCTTTCGACCCAGATCCGGCGGTTCTGCAGGTTCGGCAGGAACCGTCGCTTCGTGTGGTTGTTGGCGTGGGAAACCTTGCTTCCCGTCATCGGGCGCTTACCCGTTACTTGGCAGACGCGAGCCATGGAGCTCTCCTAAAGTGGAACGGAACGCCCCGTGCGCTCCGGGCTGGAGGACATGCGCTTTCGCCAACAGGGCGGCATGGCTCCAAGAAAACCGCGGATTCTACGCCGGATCGGGCGAACCCGCCAGTCAGGCCGCCCGCCCTGCCTCAGGACAACTGTTCCAGGTACCGCTGGGCGTCGAGCGCGGCCATGCAGCCGGTGCCCGCCGACGTGATCGCCTGGCGATACACGTGATCCTGCACGTCGCCGGCCGCGAACACGCCTGCGACGCTGGTCATCGTGGCGAAACCCTCCAGGCCCGATTTCGTCGCGATGTAGCCGTCCTTCATCGCCAGGTGGCCTTCGAAGATCGTGGTGTTGGGGTGGTGGCCGATCGCGATGAAGCAGCCCTTGACCTTGAATTCGGCGTAGGCCTGGCCCTCGACCGACTTCGTGCGCACGCCGGTGACGCCGCTGGCGTCGCCGAGCACCTCGTGCAGCGTCTGGTCGAGGTGCAGCTGCATCTTGCCCTGGGCGACGCGGTCCATCATCTTGTCGATCAACACGGCTTCGGCGCGAAAGCGCGCCCGGCGGTGGATCACGTGCACCTTGGCGGCGATGTTCGACAGGTAGAGCGCCTCCTCGACCGCGGTGTTGCCGCCGCCGACCACGCAGACTTCCTCGCCCCGGTAGAAGAAGCCGTCGCACGTGGCGCAGCCGCTGACGCCGCGGCCCATGAAGGCCTGCTCCGAGGGCAGGCCGAGGTATTTCGCCGATGCGCCGGTGGCGATGATCAGCGCGTCGCAGGTGTAGGTGCCCGAGTCGCCGGTCAACGTGAACGGCCGCCGCGCGAGGTCGACCCGGTTGATGTGGTCGAAAACGATGCGGGTGTCGAAGCGCTCGGCGTGCGCCAGGAAGCGGGCCATCAGCTCGGGGCCCTGGACGCCGGCGACATCGGCCGGCCAGTTGTCGACCTCGGTCGTCGTCATCAGCTGTCCGCCCTGCGCGAGCCCGGTGACCAGCATCGGCTTCAGGTTCGCGCGCGCCGCGTAGAGCGCCGCGGTGTAGCCGGCCGGCCCGGAACCGAGGATCAGCACCTGGGCGTGATGGGAGGCTTTCACAGGGTTACTCATATCGGGAAACGGCTCGGGAAGAGGGAAATGGACGGCACAATGTCACGGTGCACAATGCACCCGCGATTGTAAGGATGCCGCCCGGCTCGCGCCGGCGGCAGCGAAGCAGAGCTCTTCCTCCCCAGGGGTTTGCGAAAGGTTTTTGAATGTCGATGCTTTCGAATCTGGACCTGATCCGACGCGTTCCGCTGTTTTCCATGCTGACGACCGACCAGGCGCGCGTGGTGGCCGACGGCGTCGTCAAGCGCCGCTTCCGGCGCGGCGAGCTGGTGGTCGAGCAGGGCAAGAAGAGCAATGCGCTTTTCATCCTGCTGAGCGGCCGGGCCCGCGTCACCACCTCCGACTCGCGTGGCCGCGAAGTGATCCTGGCGGTGCTCAACTCCGGCGACTACGTCGGCGAGATGAGCCTGATCGACAACGAACCGCATTCGGCCACGGTGCGCTGCGAGCTGCAGTGCGACGTGCTGATCCTGGGCCGCGCCGAGTTCGCGCGCTGCCTGCCCGAAAACTCCAGCCTGTCGTACGCGATCATGCGTGGGCTCGTCACGCGCCTGCGCAGCGCCGACCGCCAGATCGAGTCGCTCGCGCTGCTGGACGTCTACGGCCGCGTGGCGCGCACGCTGCTGGACATGGCCGAGGAGGTCGAGGGCGAGAAGGTCATCAAGTCCAAGGTCTCGCGCCAGGACATGGCCAAGATCGTCGGCGCGTCGCGCGAGATGGTCAGCCGCGTGATGAAGGACCTGGAAGAGCGCGGCATCATTGAGACCCAGGAGGACGGGTCGTTGAAGATCAAGAACGGAAAGAGTTGAAGCCCGAACGGGAAGCCCCCACGGCGCGCTCGCGCTTAGCCCCCACGGTCGCTGGCGCTCCCTGCCCCCCGAGGGGGCGTTCGCGTCGGAACCGGCGAAGCCGGACCCCTCGCTTTCCTTGAATTTCCGCTCGGATGTTCGAGCGGCGGCGCCGGGAGGGTGATCGGGCTCCGTGCTTGAGTCACTGTTTAAAATTCGCATTGGGCCGAACCCTTCCTTGTATTGTCGTTCGAGCGTTCGAGCGTTCGAGCGGCGGCGCCGGGAGGGTGACCAGGCTTCGTGCCCGAGTCGCATTGGAAATTTGAATTGAGCCTGGCCCTTCCGAAGTTTTCCGCGTTCTCGCGTGCGACCGTGGCCGAACCGGTCGCGGCGCCGCCCCGCGCGGTGTGGCGGGCGCGGGTCGCCGCGTTCGCGCAGTTGCTCGCCTGGACGATGCTCGCGCTCGCGCTCGCGTCGCATCGCGCCGCGGATCCGGGGTTCACCACGTCCGGCGACGGCGGGCCGGTGCTGAACCTGCTGGGACGATCGGGCGCGTGGCTGTCGGACGTGATGCTGACCGTGTTCGGCGCGTCGGTGGCCTGGTTGCCCATCGTCGGCTCGCTGCAGGCCTTGCGCAGTCTCGCGCGCAGTTCGCGGGCGATCGTGGCGGGGCCGTCCGGCCCCGGCGGCGCGCCGGCGGCGCGCTGGCCGCGGTTGCGCTTCTGGGGCGGGTTGGCGCTGCTGCTGTGCGCGAGCTGCGCCCTCGAATGGACGCGGCTCTACACCTGGGAGCCGCGCATTCCCGGCGGCCATTCTGGCGGCGTGCTGGGCTATGCGCTCGGGCCGCTGTCGATGCGCTGCGCCGGCTTCGTCGGCTCCGGCGTGCTGTGGATCGCGGCGCTGGTGATCGGCATGTCGGGCGCGCTGCGCTTTTCGTGGGCGATCGCGGCGGACGGCATCGGCGGCTGGATCGACGGCCGGCGCGAGCATCGCGCCGTCGCGCGCGAACGCGCCGAGGACGAGCGCATCGGCGAGATCGCGCTGCGCGAGCGCGAGCAGTCGGTCGACGACATCCGCATCGACGACGTGCTCCACGCGCCCATCGTCATCGAGCCCGAGATCGTGCAGGTCGTGGAATCCAAGCGCGTGCAGCGCGAGCGCCAGAAGCCGTTGTTCGCCGAGATCCGCGCCGACAAGCTGCCGCAGGTCGACCTGCTCGATGCGGCGCCCGCGCGCGTCGAACAGACCGTGACGCCCGAGTCGCTGGAGATGACCAGCCGCATGATCGAGAAGAAGCTCGGCGACTTCGGCGTCGTCGTCCACGTGGTCGCGGCCCAGCCGGGCCCGGTCATCACGCGCTATGAGATCGAGCCCGCGACCGGCGTCAAGGGCTCGCAGATCGTCAACCTCGCGAAGGACCTGGCGCGCTCGCTGAGCCTCGTCAGCATCCGCGTCGTCGAGACGATCCCGGGCAAGACGACGATGGCGCTCGAGCTGCCGAACGCGCGCCGCCAGATGATCCGGCTGTCGGAGATCCTCGGCTCGAACGTCTACAACGAGGCGGGCTCGATGCTGACGATCGCGCTCGGCAAGGACATCGTCGGCAACCCCGTCGTCGCCGACCTCGCCCGGATGCCGCACTGCCTCGTCGCCGGCACCACCGGCTCGGGCAAGTCGGTGGGCATCAACGCGATGATCCTGTCGCTGCTGTACAAGGCCGAGAGCAAGGACGTCCGGCTGATCCTGATCGATCCGAAGATGCTCGAGATGAGCGTCTACGAAGACATCCCCCACCTGCTGTGCCCGGTCGTCACCGACATGAAGCACGCCGGCAACGCGCTCGGCTGGTGCGTCAACGAGATGGAGCGCCGCTACAAGCTCATGAGCAAGATGGGCGTGCGCAACCTCGCGGGCTACAACAAGAAGATCGACGACGCCGCGGAGCGCGGCGAGCTGATCCCGAACCCGTTCAGCCTGACGCCCGAAGCGCCCGAGCCCCAGGAGCGGCTGCCGTTCATCGTCGTCGTGATCGACGAGCTGGCCGACCTGATGATGGTGGTGGGCAAGAAGGTCGAGGAACTGATCGCCCGCCTCGCGCAGAAGGCGCGCGCCGCCGGCATCCACCTCGTGCTCGCCACGCAGCGGCCGAGCGTCGACGTGATCACCGGGCTGATCAAGGCCAACATCCCGACGCGCCTCTCGTTCCAGGTCTCCAGCAAGATCGACAGCCGCACCATCCTCGACCAGATGGGCGCCGAGGCGTTGCTGGGCCAGGGCGACATGCTCTACCTGACGCCGGGCGGCGGCGTGCCGCAGCGCGTGCACGGCGCGTTCGTCAGCGACGACGAGGTGCACCGCGTCGTCGAATACCTGAAGTCGCAGGCGCCGGCGAACTACATCGAGGGCATCCTCGAAGGCGGCGTGCTCGACGGCGATCCCGACGGCGCGGGCGGCGCCGGGTCATCCGATGCGGAGGCCGATCCGTTGTATGACCAGGCGGTGGCGGTGGTGCTGCAGAACAAGCGGGCGTCGATCTCGCTGGTGCAGCGCCACCTGCGCATCGGCTACAACCGGGCGGCCCGGCTGCTCGAGCAGATGGAGCAGTCGGGGCTGGTGTCCAGCATGTCGGGCAGCGGCAACCGCGAGATCCTGGCCCCTCGACGGGACGAATGATGGACTTCCTTCCCACGGCGCGCCTGCGCGCCTTCGCCTTCGCCGCGGCGGCGCTCGCCTGCGCGGCGGCGTCGGCCACGCCGACCGACGACCTGCGCGACTTCGTCAAGACCGTCAGGACCGGCCGCTCCACCTTCACGCAGACGGTCACGTCCCCCCAGGGCAAGCGGAAGACGTCGACCGGCAGTTTCGAGTTCTCGCGGCCGAACCGTTTCCGCTTCGTCTACGACAAGCCTTACGCGCAGACCGTCGTCGGCGACGGCGTGAAGGTGTGGATCCACGATCCCGACCTGAACCAGGTGTCGTCGCGCAAGATGGGCGATGCGCTGGGAACCACCCCGGCGGCGCTGCTGGTGTCGAACGACATCGACCGCGCGTTCACGCTCGTCGACTTGCCCCCCAAGGACGGCCTGGCCTGGGTCGAGGCGACGCCCAAGCAAGCCGAGGGCACGATCCGGTGGCTCAGGCTCGGGTTCAAGGATCGCGCGCTCGCCCGGCTCGAGATCGCCGACAGCTTCGGCCAGGATTCGCTGATGGTGTTCGACAGCTTCCAGCCGAACGCGGCGTTGCCCGCCGCCACCTTCGTCTTCACGCCGCCGAAAGGCGCGGACGTCGCCGAGCAATAGCGGCCACGGCGGCCGGCCGGCCGCGGCAAAGAAACAAGGCCGCCCGGTTGCCCGCGGCGGCCTTCAACTTTCTTCGAGGAAACTGTCCGTGATCCTGGCGCGGTGAGGGCGCGCCGTTTCTTCGTCCCGGATCAGCGCATCAATGCATCAGGGCATCGAAGCGGCGCCGCGCAGCCGGCTCCGCCTCGTCGGGAAGCGTCATTCGACCAGGCCCATGTCGGCGGCCGTCATCATCTGTTCGATGTCCATCAGGATCAGCATGCGCTCGGCGTCGCCGGTCTTGATCGTGCCCAGGCCGGTGATGTAGGCCGCATCGATCGCGCCGTGGAATTCCGGCGCGGACTTGATCGCGTCCCCGCCGAGCTCGAGCACGTCGGAGACCGAATCGACGACCATGCCGACGGTGCGCGACTCGATGTTCAGGATGATGACCACGGTGAAGCTGTTGTACTGGACGTCCGACAACCCGAAACGCAGGCGCATGTCGACGATCGGCACGATCACGCCGCGCAGGTTGACCACGCCCTTGATGAACGGCGCCGCGTTGGCGATGCGCGTCGGGTTCTCGTAGCCGCGGATCTCCTGCACCTTCAGGATGTCGATGCCGTATTCCTCGGCGCCGAGCTTGAACGACAGGTATTCGCGCGTGGTGCCGTGGAGCGCGGCGTTGGCGGCGGCGCGGTGTTCGGTGGCGGTGATGGCGCTCATGGGCGGGGGATCTCCTTGGCGGCGGACGAGCCGGTGCGGTTGGCCGCGAAACGCCGCGGACCGCATCGATGCACCGCAGTGTGGGCCGGGACGGGCGGCTCGGATGCTCCGATAAGGCGCCCGCTCGCGCCACACCTTCACGGAGTCGAGGTTGACGACGCTGAACGGCGCGTCCGGCACGTCGTCCGGCAGCGAGTGGAAGGGCGCGCCGAAGCGCGCGGCG
>JBEVLR010000348.1:0-26483 GCA_040509075.1 Burkholderiaceae bacterium
GGCTTGACCTCGGGCAGCAGCGGCTTGAGTTGCTTCCACAGTGCCGCGCTAACTTCTTTGTTTCTTCTCATGCATCGTCAAACGCCTTCCACCCAATTGGCGATGACATGGTTTTGTTAGTCGCTCTTAGTCGGCGCCAATACCCACGGGCCTACTTGTAATACGCGCTCCAGCGCATCGCCGACGACCCTGTCAACCGCGCCAACGAGCCGCTGCCGTGGATGTGGCCGACCCGCTGCGACGCGAGGTCGCCGAGCAGCGCCTGGCCGTCCGAACTTCATTGCCGCGTCAACGCGACGGACGGCCGACGCTTACCGTTCGTCCGAAGCCGACCACGACCACGACCACGACCACGACCACGACCACGACCACGACCACGACCACGACCACGACCACGACCACGACCACGACCACGACCACGACCACGACCTGGCGCCGGTCGATGTTCCGCTACATCTACGACTTCGGCGGCAGCGGGAATCACCGCATCCAGGTCGAGAAGGCCGGCCGCACCCGATTCGTTGCTGACGCTGCCTTGTGCGTCGGCGGTGCTTACGCGGTGCCTCCCGAATACTGCTGAGGCATTCCCGGATATGCGGAGTCCATGCGGGTGACGGCCGATGCGAGCGGCCCGGATCACCAACAACTGGCCGAGTGGCTCGGCGCGAAAAACTCAGGTCCGAAATTCTCGATTCCACGGCGGCCAACGATCGGCCGGCTGAAATCAAATAGCGAGCGTCGTCGAGCTGGCGCAGCGCCTCAGCGTTTTACTTTCGAGATGTGGCCTCCCTTTCAGCAGCGTTGCGCAACAGGGTCGGGTTTCGTCGGCCAAGCGAACGACTATGCTGCGCCTGAAAGCTTCGCGGCCCGAGCAGTGCCCGCAAACAGTTCGGCCAGCCGTTTTTCATCGACGGGTTTTGACATGAACCGCACTTCCGGCAATGTCTTGCTGCGCGCTTTGAGATCGGACGGCGAAAGCGAGGAGACGGCAAGGATCGTGGTGGGCCTGCTTGCCCCCGTGCTCACCAAGCTTTTGATCATTTCGAAGCCGTCCATGTGGGGCATGTTCAGGTCGGTGATGAGAACATCCGGCATGCGCTTTCCCATGATCACGAGCGCCTGGAAACCGTCGACTGCTTGAACGATTGCGGCACTCGGCAACAACTTGCGGACCAGCGCCGTCAGAAGCTCCAGATCCAAGGGGTCGTCGTCGACCACCAGCACATTGAGTCCATCGTCGCCACCAATCGGCGGCCCTGCCTCGGCGGGGGTCGGCGCGACGGCGCTCGATTGAGCATTGAACAGCGCCTCGGCGCTTTCCGCATCGATACGCCGATGTCCGCCAATGGTCTTCCAGGCCTTAAGGTGTCCGGCATCAACCCAGCGCTGGACGGTCTGCAGCGAGACACCCAAACGCCGGGCGACCTCGATCGTCGTGTAAGAGCGGAATTCTGCGGGCACGATGTGGTTCGATGCTGATAGGCGACTGACGCCGGTGCCCGGGCGCATTTCCCAAAGGCTTTGCCCGGGTATAGGCAACGGGGATTTCCTAGATCCTATCTGATGAGAACTCCCGACTTCCATTTTGCAGACGCGTACGGATGATGCGCATGCTGGACAGCAATCGGCGAGTTGGCGTGCAGACCGCTGGCGATGTACGCTTTAAATAATGGTTATCAATCAAAAGGTGCTGGCCTGTGCTGCTTTTCTTCCATCGAAAAGCCCGAAATAGAGCCGATGACTCCCTGAAAGGCAGCGCCGGCATCAGCGGAGGTTTGAATGGACATGCTGTCTTTCATGGGCCGAAACGGCTACCTGCCGCACGGAGTCTGCTTTGCCTGGTCACCGTTCCTGTTGTGGGGAATGGTTCTGGCCGATATGGTCATCGCCGCCGCCTATTTCTCGATTCCGCTCGGCATCTTGGTGTTCTTCCGTCAACGCCCGGAGGCCACGTTCAAGCGAGTCGCAACTCTTTTCAGCGTGTTCATCCTTGCATGTGGCATCACACACCTGTCGGATGTTTGGACGATCTGGCGCCCGGACTATGTGCTTCAGGTCGCCGCTAAGTGGTTCACCGCCATCTTTTCGGTGATCACGGCGGTCGCGGTCTGGCGGCTCATCCCGGTGGCGCGCACCGCACCCCGAGTCGGCGAGTTGGAGGCGGCTGTCGCCGAACTCGAGAAGGAAATCGGTCGAAGACTGACCGCCGAGGAGCGCGTCACCGACATCGAACAAAACCTGGCGCTCACGCTCGCGAGCATCGACGCCGGCTTGATCACCACCGACCTGGCCGGCAATGTCGTGCGCATGAACGAGGTCACGGAGCGCATCACCGGCTGGACGCAGGCCGAGGCCTTGGGAAAATCTTACTGGGAGGTCTTTTCCCGAGCGGATCGTCCGTTGTACCCCGCAGGACAGAACGTCGTGCAGTTGATGCTGGAGCGTGGCTTCACGGTCGAGACCTCGCATCACGTCGTCGCGTTGTCGCGCAATGGGCACAAAACCCCTGTCGCCGTCAACGCGGCCCTGACTCGATTCGACGACGGCACGGTTCGCGGCGTTTTGTCGGTGATCAGGGACATGACGCGGGTGGATCGCGCCGAGCAGGGCGTGCGACGGCTCGCCGCGATCGTCGAGTCGTCTTCCGACGCGATCATCGGCAAGACCTTGGATGGCCACATCACTGCCTGGAACAAGGCGGCATGCGAGATGTTCGGCTACAGCGCCGACGAAGCGATCGGGAAGTCGGTACGCATGCTGATCCCGCCGGACCGAATGGACGAAGAGATGGACATCCTGGCCAAGCTGATCGACGGTAAGGGCGTGCCTCCGTTCGAGACGGTGCGGCTGGCCAAGGGCGCGCGCCCGGTGAATCTTTCGATATCGATCTCACCTATCCGGGATGAGTTCGGACGCATCGTCGGCGGCTCGAAAATCGCGCGCGACATCACCGAGCAACGCCGCACCCTGGCCGCCCTCCGCGAGAGCGAGGCAAGGTTGAGGTTCGCATTCGATGTCGCACGAATCGGTGACTGGGACCTTGATCTGGCTTCCGGTGAAATCCGGCGCTCCGCGCAGCACGACCGTTGCTTCGGTTACGAGGAACTGCAATCCGAGTGGAGCATGGCGATCTTCCTTTCGCATGTGCATCCGCAGGAGCGCGACGACGTGTCGATGTCCTACCGCCGGGCGATCCTGCGCTCCGAGGACTGGGATGTGGAATGCCGCGTCCTGTGGCCCGACGGTTCCGTGCACTGGATCCACCTCATCGGCAGCACACGCTTCGAAACGGGTATCGCGAACCACATGCTGGGCGTGGTGTCCGATTTGACGCTGCAGCGAAACGCGGAGGCGAATCGCGCCTTTGCCCTGCGCCTCGAAAGCGAGAACCGCCAGATCGTGGAATCGAACCGGCTCAAAAGCCAGTTCCTCGCCAACATGTCGCATGAATTGCGTTCGCCGCTGAACGCCATCATCGGCTTCTCCGATCTCCTCTGTTCCGAAGGCATGCGCGTCGACGCGTCGAAGCGGCAGCAATTCATCGGACACATCCGCACCAGCGGTCGTCACTTGCTGCAGTTGATCAATGATGTCCTCGACCTTTCGAAGGTGGAATCCGGCAAGTTCGAGTTTTTTCCGGAACCCGTCGATCTTTCTGCGGTGATCGCCGAAGTGAACACCGTGCTTTTCACGCAAATCCAGCGCAAGCGCCAGCGCGTGTCGGCCGATGTCGACCCCGTCGTCAGTCAGGTTCGAATCGATCCTTCGAGACTCAAGCAGGGGCTCTACAACTATCTGTCCAACGCGATCAAATTCACGCCGGATGGCGGTCTGATCATGGTTCGGGCGATACCGGACAGTCCCGGCTTTTTCCGCATCGAGGTGGAAGACAGCGGCGTCGGCATTGCCGAGGTCGACCTGCCGCGATTGTTCGTCGAGTTCCAGCAACTGGACGCCAGCTACACCAAGCGCCACCAAGGCACGGGCCTGGGGCTCGCTCTAACGCGCCGGCTCGTGGAAGCCCAGGGCGGATCCGTGGGCGTGCGCAGCCAGCAAGGCATCGGCAGCGTTTTCCATCTCCGGCTCCCGACGGGGTTGGCCGACGACGCGGCCTTCGCTTTGCCGCCCACCACCCAAGTACTCGTGATCGAAGACGACCCTGTCGACCGGGCGCGCATCGTCGGCGCCCTGGAAGCATCCGGGCATCGGGTAGACGAGGCGTCGAACCCGGAAGAAGCGTTGCTGCGGGCGAGCGAGAATCGCTATGCCGGGCTCACCCTCGACCTGATGCTCGGTGCGTCCGGCGGACTCGATGTATTGGCGCGCATCCGCGACGAAAGCGCCAGCACCGAATCGCCGGTGGTCGCGTTGACGCTGGGCGGCAAATCGACCGGCCGCGCGGCATTTTCCATCACCGACGTCTTGATGAAACCGCCGCGTCCCAATGAGGTCATCGACGCATTACGGAAATTTGGGCTGATGCTGCGTGACGATGTCACCGTCATGGTCATCGATGACGATCCCGCGGCGCAAGAATTGATGAGAGTCGAACTCGAAACTTATGGAATAGCCGCGAGCCCTTTCCTGGATGCACGAGAAGCGCTGCGTCAGGTCGAACAGGTCGAGCCGGACGCGATCATCCTGGATTTGTTGATGCCGGATTTCAATGGCTTCGAAGTGCTCGACGCATTGCGGCGCAAACAGAAATGGCACGACCTCCCCGTTTTTGTCTGGACCAGCATGACGCTGACAGAGCCGGAATACGATTTTCTTGCGCTGGCTGCCTCGTCCGTCCTGCTCAAAGGAGGTGGCGGCATCGAGTCCTTGCTGGAACGTTTGCGCCGCTGGCAGCCGTCTCCGGCGTCGACCGATGGCCAACTGGCATGAGCGCCGCACGGCCGCCTGAAGGCGCCCGTACCGCGACATTTAGGACGGAGAGTCGTCCAAGCGACGTACCAGAAAAGATGCAGACCACCGCGCCTTGCACGGAGAGTTTTCATTGAACGCGCCGCGGGTGCTGATCGTCGACGACAACCCCATCAACCTCGAGTTGACAACGTTCATCCTGAGATCGGACGGTTTTGTCGTCAACGTCTCTGCGGATGCGCGGCAAGCGATCGAAAGCGTCGCAAGGTGCCGGCCCGATTTGATCTTGATGGACATCCAGATGCCCGAGGTCGACGGACTGGAGCTCACCCGCCGGTTGAAGGCCGATCCTTCGACCACGGATATCCCGGTCATCGCGTTGACTGCTTACGCCATGAAAGGCGACGAGAAAAAAATGCTCGCCGCTGGTTGCAATGGCTACCTCTCCAAACCAATCGATGTCGTGACTTTCGCAGCAACCGTGCGCGGCTTCCTTTCCGGCGGCGTTCGTTAACGAAGATCGGGTGCCCTTTGAACGGCCGTGGACTGAGGCAGCGCGTGAGCGAATCCGAGATTGCTGATCTAAAACCAAATTTCTTCCAAAACATCCAAAATAAATAAAGTAAAACTTTTTTTGGCCGAAAACAAGAAGGCCAGATCGTTCGTCGTGCGCTCGGGCCTGTGGTCTGAACGGCGGGGAGAATCTGGTGGATCGAACGATGTTCGGTATCGGACTGCTGTTGTCGGCTTCTTTTAGCGTTTTGGCCCCAGGTGCTCGCGCTGCGCTGCGTTCCGTTGAAAAAGCGTTGTCGGGCGAACCTATCCGGCCCGTTCCCATGGGAGTGGATGCCACGCCTGCCCGAACCGAAATCGGGCGTCGCCTGTTTTCGGATGTTCGGCTGTCAGGCAACGGCAAGGTCTCATGCTCGAGTTGCCACGATTTGCGACGTTCTGGTGCCGATCCTCGCGGTAAGGGTATTGGAGTCGGCGGCGTCGCCACCGAAGTCACCGTGCCGTCCATCTTCAACGCGGCCCTCAACTTCCGACAGTTCTGGAACGGCAGGGCCGCGTCTCTGGAGGCGCAGGTGGATGAAGTGGTGCGCAGCCCCGTGGAAATGGGGTCGAGATGGAGCGACGTCGTCGCCCGCATCAATGTCGACCCCGATTACCGAAGCGCATTCGCGGCAGCCTATCGCGAGGGCGTGACGCCCGCCAATATCCAAAACGCGATTGCTTCTTTCGAACGTACGCAGCTCACGCCCAACGCCCGTTTCGATCAGTATCTCCGGGGCGAGGAGAACGCGATCTCGGCCCAGGAAAAACGGGGCTACGCCGCTTTCAAGCGATTCGGCTGCATTGCCTGCCATCAAGGCGTCAACGTCGGCGGCAACATGTTCCAGAAATTTGGCGTCATGAGCGACTATTTCGCCCGGCGCGGCAGTCCGCAGAACGCCGATCAGGGTCGTTTTCTCGTGACCCGCCTCGAAGGAGACCGTCACGTCTTCAAGGTGCCCAGCCTGCGAAACGTCGCCTTGAGGACCGCGTATTTCCATGATGGATCGGCGAACACGCTGGACGAGGCGGTCGACGTGATGTTCAAGTTCCAGCTCGGTCGTATCGCGACCGCGGCCGACAAGGCCGCGATCACCGCATTCCTGCGAACGCTCACGGGCGAACGGCCGGCGGCGCCACGATGACGCAAGACACGCGCGTCCGGACATGGACGGTCGTCGTAACGGCAATGCTGGCCGTCATGCTCGCCCTGCTGTGCGGCCTCACGCCGCGGAACGGCAACGACGGCTATTTCCAGACCATTGATTTGCTGCGCCAGATCAAGGAGCTTGACGCACGCGCCGAAGCCGAGGTTCTACGCGCGCGCGTCGGCATCGACAGCAACTACGACGCGGTCACCGCGGCCCTGTCAGACATGCAGATCGTCCTCGGCAAGTTCGACGCGGATATTGCGTTCGGGGCCGGTGTCGAGGAGGCCTCTTCGCTGGCAGTTTCCTGGAAAGCGCTGCGCGCCACCGAAGCCGACAAGTCGGCGTTGATCGAGCACTTCAAATCGGTGAATTCGATCTTGCGCAATTCGTTGGCATTTTTGCCGACGGCAGAAGCCGATGTTCAATCGGCGCTGAAAGACTTAGATGAAGTCGCCGGCCAACGTTTTCCCGGCCGAAACGTCGCCGAGTTGAGTCGCCGTCTATTCATCGCGAGCTTGATCAATGCGCAGGGCGCCTCGACTGACAACGCCGACCAGATCGGGCGCCAAGCGGCCGGGCTTGCGCTCATGAAAACCAAGGTTCCAGCGCCGATCGCGGCCCGTATCGACGTCTTTTTGATGCATGTCCGGATCGCCTTGCGCGAACAGTCCACAGCCGATGACCTGGTTCGCGAGATCGCGTCGCTGCCCACCGCCCGCGGCATCGACGCAATCGTCGACATCGTCAGCGCCGGGCAGCAATCGAACGCGAATCTGCTTCAGTTCTATCGCACCTGCCTGCTGGCGTTCGCCGGTGCCGTTCTGATGCTGTTCCTCGCGGCCGCCACGCGTCTCGTCGCGACGCAGAAGGTGCTGGCGCGCTCGAACAATGCGCTGCAGGAGGCGAACGCGCTGCTCGAGCGCCGCGTCGACGAGCGAACTTTTGAATTGCGGCAGGCCCAGCGCGAACTCGTCGCGTCCGCGCGCAAGGCCGGGATGGCGCAGATCGCGACAAACGTTCTTCATAACGTCGGCAACGTGTTGAACGGGGTCAACGTATCGGTCGCGACGATCATCTCGCGGCTCCGAAGCTCCAGGCTGCGTGGCATCGGTGTTGCCATGGCCATGATGGAGAAACGATCCCACGACTTGGCCGCAGTCCTGTCTGCGGACGAGCGAGGCCGCCTTCTGCCAGCATATCTGGCCACCGCCGTTCGCGAGCTTGAAGCCGAGCATGGAGCGATTCTTGACGAGTCGATGGCGTTGACGCGCAGCGTGGACCATTTGAAGGAAATCGTCGCCGCGCAACAAGACCACGTCTGCGATGTCCACTTGTTCGAATCCGTGCGGGCCGGCGAGCTCGTCGACGAAGCCTTGCGCCTGAATGCGGCGGCGTTGGCGGAGCGCCGCATCACGGTGAGAAAGGCCTATGCCGAAACGCCGCCATGCCGGATCGATCGGGTGCGCACCCTACAGATCCTGGTCAACTTGATCCGCAACGCGGCGCAGGCGATGGAATCGGTCGAAAACGATGAGCGGCTCCTGAGGCTCGACGTCGACACCCGCGACATCGGCCGTTTGCGCGTGTGCATCGTCGATACAGGCATCGGCATCGCGCGCGAGAACCTCACGCGCATTTTCGCCCACGGCTACACGACGAAGCCGCACGGCCACGGCTTCGGCTTGCACGGTGCGGCGTTGGCCGCGGGAGAAATGGGCGGCGTTATCCAGGTTCACAGTGATGGATGCGGGCTCGGGGCGACGTTCACGCTCGATCTGCCCGTCGCGACCGGCATGGAATACACATGACACCGACAGTGAACCGGCGCATCCTGGTCGTAGACGACATGCCCGCCATCCACGATGATTTCCGCAAAATCCTCGAGGCAAGAAAGCTCCTGGCGGCGCTTGACGATTTCGAATCGACAACATTGGGCCTCGCACGGAGACCCGCGGAGATCGAGTTCGACGTCCACAGCGCGATGCAGGGTGCAGACGCGCTGAAGATGGTCAAGGAAGCGCTTGTGCGGGAATGCCCGTTCGCCGTCGCTTTCGTGGACATGCGCATGCCGCCGGGTTGGGATGGCGTTGAGACGATCGAACGCCTTTGGGCGGTCGACCCGAACCTGCAGATCGTGATCTGCACGGCTTATTCAGACCATTCCTGGGGCGATGTCATTGATCGGCTGACGGCGTGCGATCGCCTGCTTGTCCTGAAAAAGCCATTCGAGCCGATCGAAGTGCGGCAGATGGCGGGGACGTTGTCTTCCAAATGGCAGGCCAGCGCAGACGCCGCGGTGCAGACCGAACGGCTTGAGCGAATCGTTGCCGATCGGACGGAGCAAGTCCGGGAAGGTGAAGCCTTCACAAAAGCAATTTTGGACTCAGTCGACATCGAGGTCGCCGTGCTCGATCGCCGCGGCGTCGTCACTGCGGTGAACAAGCCATGGCGCGATTTTGCCGCGCACAACGGTGTCAGCCCGCAAGCCGCCGCCACGATGGGCCTTGGTTGCGACTATTTGGCGATGTGCCGCAACGGCAACTGCAAAGACGTGGAGGCGGCGGCGAACTGCGAAGGGATACAGGCGGTGCTTGATGGGCGGCGATCGCGCTTCGAGCATGAATACGCGTGTCATTCACCCACTGCGCAACGCTGGTTCAACCTGGTCGTCACCCCGATGGACGTGGTCGGCGGGGGAGTCGTCGTCACCCATACCGACATCACCAGGCAACGCGAAATGAAGCAAAAGCTTCAGCGCGGCAACGAATTGCTGGGCCGCGTGATGGAAACCCTGCCATGCGGACTTTGCGTCTTCGATGCCGCTGGCCAGCTGGTGGCGTGGAACACGGATTACCGGCGTTTCCTCGATTTGCCGGAAAGCCTGTTCGAAGCGGGGCCGCCGGCCCTCGGCGAGGTGTTGAGGGTGCTTGTGAAACGCGGAGATTTCGGGCCGGGCGACCTCGATGCGTTGCTGCAGGAGACCATGGGCGCCGCGATGTCCGGATTACCGGCGCTGGCCGAACGCAGGTTGGCCGACGGTAAGACGCTGGAAGTGCGTCGTGCCCGCATGCCGGATGGCGGATTCGTCTCGACTTTCACGGATATCAGCACACGCCGAGATGCCGAGGAGAGCGCGCGGCGCAGCACGCGGCTGCTTCGAAATGCGATCGATGCCGTCGATGAAGCCTTCGTCCTGTTCGGCCCAGACGAACGGCTCGTGTACTGCAACGACCGCTATCGCGCCTTGTTCGGCCAAGTGGAACATTTTGTCGTCGCCGGTGCGACGTTCGAAGACCTGGCGCTTGTCCTCGGCGCAGCCGGGACGCATTCGGCGCCGTCCGGCAGTTCGATCGCCTGGGTCGCCGAGGAGCTTGCCGCACTGCGTTCGGGCCGGTCGGATCGGCTTCAACGCCTCATCGACGGACGTACGCTGCGCGCGGTGGATCGCGTCATGCCTGACGGCTACACGGTGGGATTGCGGATCGACGTCACGGAACTCGCGCAGGCGAAGGAAACCGCGGAACAGGCATTGCTCGCCAAAGGGCAGTTCCTTGCCAACGTGAGCCACGAGATACGCACGCCGATGAACGCGATCCTCGGCATGTTGACTCTGCTGGGCCGCACCGGGTTGGATGCCCGCCAGACGGACTACGCCGAGCGTGCCGGCGGCGCGGCCCGCTCTCTGCTTGGAGTTCTGAACGAAGTCCTCGATTTCTCGAAGATCGAATCTTGTGCGATGCCTATCGAACGGCATCCCTTTTTTTTCCGGGATGTCTTGCGTCACTTGTCCACTGTCGCGGCAGGCAACGTCGGCGACAAGCCGGTGGAGGTGCGATTCGACACCGATCCCGCCTTGTCGCCGGGCTTGATCGGCGATGCGATGCGGCTGCAGCAGGTGTTGGTCAACCTGATCGGCAACGCAATCAAATTCACAGCGGCCGGGTTGGTGACCTTGTCCGTGGCCGTGCTGGGACGCCGCGACGACGTCCAGACCGTCGAGTTCGCGGTGCGGGATACAGGCATTGGCATCTCGCGCGATGACCAGGCGAGAATTTTCGAAGGATTCACGCAGGCCGAGGCATCCATCACCCGGCGGTTCGGCGGCACGGGACTCGGGCTGGCCATCAGCCAGCGGCTGGTCGGATTGATGGGCGGCGTGATCACGGTCGACAGCATTGCCGGAGAAGGGAGTTGCTTCCGTTTCGTGATCGATCTGACAGTTGTGGCGCACGAGGTCGGCGCTCCGGCTGCGGCGGCCGACCTCGATACGCCAACGCCGACCAATCGGGTGGACAGCCGACTTTGCGGATTACGCGTTTTGGTTGCCGAGGACAACGCCAACAACCAATTGGTGGTGCGCGAGTTGCTGGAAGCTGAAGGGGCCATCGTGATCATCGTCGACGATGGAGGGAAGGCCGTCGAAGCGGTCGCGGCCGCGGCGACACCGTTCGATGTCGTTCTGATGGATCTGCAGATGCCAGTCATGGACGGCTTCACGGCGGCCCGCCGGATCCGCCACGAACTCGGGCGTCATGCGCTTCCGATCGTCGCCATGACCGCGAACGCTTTGCGATCGGATCGCGAAGCCTGCATTGAAGCTGGCATGAACGACCATGTCGGCAAACCCTTTGATCTTGACGCTTTGGTCTCTTTGCTGTGCCAGCAAACCGGGCGGGAGCCCTGCGTCCGGCCTGCCCCTCTGATGGCAGCGTCTCCGATTTTGGTCGCGGAAGTGCTGGCGGCTGCTGCCAATGCCGGGGTCGATATTCGATCGGCGCTCGCGCGCTTGGGTGGCAATGCGCTCCTGTACCGGAAACTGTTGAAGGCCTTCGTCTTGCAGCTGGCCGAAGTCATGCCGCAGATGGCGCGGCCTCAGGCGGAAGGTCATCACGACGCGCTGAAGGATGTTCTGCATACCATCAAGGGGCTGGCAGGCACTGTCGGGGCAATGCGGCTCGTCGAGGTGACGAAGCGAGGAGGCGGTTTGCTTGCCGCCGCGCCATGGGAGACGACCGGCGCAGAAGTCGTCCGCGAATGCGCCACCGCGATCGAGGCGGCGCAGATTCAGCTCCCGAAAGTCTTGGCGGCGCTGGAACAACACGATTCGCTGCCGTCTCTACCCGAGCCGATGGACACGCCGGCGCTCCTCGGGCGCTTGAGCCAAATTCTCGACTTGCTGCGCGCTTCCGATATGTGCGCTCTGGACGCCGTGGCCCCGTTGCGCGAGTTCGCCCCGCTCACCGCGGATCTGGGCACGCTTTGCGATACCGTCGACCGACTGATGTTCGAGCGCGCCCAAACGCTTTGCTCGGCCTTGATCGCCAGCCTCGGCGGCTGAAGCTCGGGCGAGCCCCGGCGAGCCTTTTTGAACGCCGAAACAGCCTGCTCAACGTCGTGTTGATAAAAACATCCAAAACATTCAAAAAAACTAAAGTACATGTATTGATTGACCGAAATCCAAGGTATCGACAGATCTACACACACCAGCATGTACACCGAAACCAAAGCCTCCCGCGACTCGTTTCCTCTTCCCAACCGGAGCTTGCGCGGCAGCCCTCCCCATAACGTTCTGCTGGTGGACGACGACCCGTTCGTTCTCGATATGTTGAACGACATGCTGCGCGACTACGGTGTGCGCGGCGCCTCCCAGGCGAGGGGCGGCAAATCGGCGCTCGATGCCCTGAGCAAAATGGCCACGCCGCCCGAACTCGTCATGTGCGATCTCAACATGCCCGGCGGAGATGGCTTTCAGTTCATGGAAGAACTCGGCGCGCGCGGTTTCGGCGGCGGAATCGTGCTGATGTCCGGCATGGACATGCGCACGATGCATTCGGCAACGCTCATGGCGCGGTTCCACCGCCTGCGCGTCATCGGCTCTCTGTGCAAGCCGATCAGCCAGTCCGCGCTCGGTGCGGTGCTGGCCAATCTGGCCTGACAGGCGCTGAAAGCAACGCATGAACCTCGAACACCCTTTGCGGGAAATGCCGATGGCCACGCTCCTGGTCGTCGACGATCAGCCCGTCAACGTACGCGCGATGAACCAAGCTTTCGCACCCGACTATCGCGTGCTGATGGCCGTGGGCGGCGTGGATGCGCTGAGGATCTGCCGTGAACGGTCACCCGACCTCGTGCTCCTCGACGTGGTCATGCCCGACTTGGATGGCCATGAGGTCTGCCGCCAACTGAAAGCCGATCCGCGTACGTCCGGCATTCCGGTGATTTTCGTGACAGCCCAGGACGAACCGAGCCAGGAGATGCTGGGCCTGCAGCTCGGCGCGGTGGATTTCATCGTCAAGCCGGTGAATCCCGCCATTGTCCGGGCTCGGGTAAGAACCCACCTGGAATTGAGGCGGGCTTCCATGCAACTCGCGCAGCTCAACGAATCACTCGAATCGCGCATCGTCGAGCGCACCCGCGAACTCGAGAACGCGCTGCTCGCCGCCGATGCCGCCAGCCGCGCGAAAAGCCAGTTCTTGTCGAACATGAGCCACGAGATCCGGACGCCCATCAATGGCGTCATCGGCATGGCGTATCTGGCGCTCCAGGCCGATCCGGCCCCGATCCAGCGGGACTTTCTAAACAAGATCCACGTCTGCGGCCGGCACCTGCTGGACATCGTCAGCGACATCCTGGACTTCTCGAAAATCGAGGCGGGCAAGCTGAGCCTCGAGGATACGGAATTTCTGCTCTCGGACATTTGCGACGGCGTGGCCAGCCAGACTTCGCAGTCCGCGCGAGCCAAGGGCTTGGTGCTCTCGTTCGACATCGATTGCGCGCTGGAAGGCGTCTATCGAGGCGATCCGCTTCGAATCGGACAAGTGCTAATCAACTACATCGGCAATGCGATCAAGTTCAGCGATGCGGGCGAAATCCGCGTGAGCGCAAGTTGTGCCAACGTTTCCGAAGGAATGGACATCGTTCGTTTCGAAGTGAGTGACCAGGGCTTTGGCCTGAGTTCCGCAAAAATCGCGGAGCTGTTCCAACCGTTCAAGCAAGCCGATTCCAGCACGACGCGCCGACATGGCGGCAGCGGACTCGGACTGGTGATTTGCAAAGAACTCGCATCGTTGATGGGCGGCGAGGTCGGTGTCCGCAGCGTCGAAGGCCAGGGCAGCACATTCTGGTTCACGGTCGCGCTGCGTCGCGCCGAGCCGGCGCTGTCCGAAATCGCGCGGGCGACCGCGGCCCCGTCGGGGACGGACGCGTTGCGCGGCGCCCGCATCCTCGTGGCCGAAGACAACATCATCAACGGCGAGCTGGCGATTGGCCTCCTGAAGGCGGTCGGAGCCATTGCGCACGTCGCCTCCGATGGGCGGCAGGCGGTCGACCGTTCCCGGTGTGAGCGCTACGACTGCATCCTGATGGACGTGCAAATGCCGGTGATGGACGGCCTTGAGGCCACGCGTCATATCCGCGCGGACAAACGCATGGCCCGTACGCCGATACTCGCCTTGACCGCCAACGCGGGCGAGGAAGACCGGCAGCAATGCCTCGACGCCGGCATGGACGATTTCATCGCGAAGCCCGTCAATCCGGCGGATCTGTACGCGACCCTCAACCGCTGGCTGGGCCCGCGCGCCGAAAACGCCGCGCCCGAGTCCAGTGCGTTGGCGATCCCGATGCCCGGCGTTGACGTCGACTTGAGCATGCTCGCCCGCAACGTTGCGGGAGATCCGGTGCTGTTCCGCCATTTCGCGCTCAGGTTCCTCGATTCCTTGCAGGACACCCTGGTCGAGGTCGAGGATGCACTTGTCGGCCAAGACATCGGCAGGCTAGCTGATCTCGGGCATCGCCTCAAGTCGTCGGCGCGGACAGTGGGCGCTCTCGGTCTCGCAGATCTTTGTCAGGCCCTCGAGGATCGGCGGTACGACATCGACCCGACTCAGGCGCGCGAAGTGGTGGAGCAGATGCCGGCGATGTTTGCGCGTGTCGTCGTCGAGATCACGAAGGAGATCGAGTGACCGTCGAGACGAATGAAGCCGCTCCGCCCGAGCCGGGCGGTATCGCGATGGACGCCATGTTGGCCGTGGTGACGATGGCGCTCGGGGCGTGGCCTGTTGTGATGCGGTCGGGTGTCGGCGAGATCGCTGCCGCATTCGGTGTGTTTTGGGGCTGCGTCTTCGCCACCCGGCGAACACTCTTGGCGCGGCGACACTTGCGCATCGAGCGAGGGCGCCGACTTGTTCTCGAAGCCGCGATGGCGGGCGAATGCGGAAGGCTGTCCCATTTGATGACCGGTGTGCTGCCGGTCTGGTTGCAGCATGTCGGCAGCATCAAAGATCAGACCGAAGCTGCGGTCGATCAACTGGCGCGCAGCTTCTCGTCCATCAGCGGCGAATTCGAAGCAGCGGGATTCGAGGGCACAGGGGATGCCGACCAGGATTCCCAGAAAGCGCGCCTCAACCTGCTCGTCTTGTGCGAGCGCCAGCTGCAGCCGGTCGTCACGTCGATGACCGCGATCCTGGACAGCAAGGCCGCGCTGGTGGACAGCGTCAACCGGCTTGCCCGCGCGACGAGCGAGCTCAAAGAAATGGCGAACGCCGTCACGCACATTGGCGCGACGACCAATCTGCTCGCGTTGAACGCGGCGATCGAAGCGGCCCGGGTCGGTGCCGCAGGCCGCGGCTTCGCGGTCATCGCCAAGGAGATCCGCGAACTATCGCAAGTCTCGGCGCGGACCGGCGCCCAGATCACGGAGCGCGTCGCGCACGTCACGGCCATGATGGATATCGCGGTCGACGCGGCCGCGAGCGCGGCCACGAACGACAAGACCATCATCGAGATGTCGGGAAGTGTCGTGGAAGACGTCCTGGCGCATGTGCGAGAACTCGGGGGGCGTTCGGAGCAGATGCGCCTCCAGGGCCACACCATCCGTGGAGAAGTCGAACGCCTGCTCGTGAACCTGCAGTTCCAGGATCGCGTGAGCCAGATGCTCGCGGTCGTCGACGCCGACATGGCGCGGTTGCGCGAACTCCTCGAACACGGCGAGGTGGCGCCCGAGCCTGCCGTTTGGCTGGCGGGGCTTCAGAAGCGCTACACGATGGAAGAGCAGCGAGAGGGCCGCGCCGCGCCTGCGCCGGCGACAACCGAAACCACGTTTTTCTGACTTTTCTGGAAAGCGACTCCATGGCCAAGACCATTCTCATCGTCGACGACTCGAGTTCGCTGCGGCTCGTCGTCCGCATGGCGCTCGTGAAGGCGGGCTACGACGTCCTCGAGGCGGGCGATGGCCAGCAAGGCTTGGCGCAGCTCGACAAAGCGGCGACGGTCAACCTCATCGTGAGCGACGTGAACATGCCCAACATGGATGGCATCGCGTTCGTCACCCAGGTCAAGAAGCACGCGCGCCACAAGTTCACGCCCGTGATCATGTTGACGACCGAAGGGCAGGACGCGAAAAAGGAGCAAGGCAAGGCTGCGGGCGCGCGTGCCTGGATCGTCAAGCCGTTCAACCCGCCGCAACTGCTCGACGCGGTCTCCAAGCTCATCCTGCCGTGAGGATCCAAAAATGACCGCAATCCCTGCCCTGCCCCCGCAACTCACGATCCACAACGTGGGAGATCTGCGCGCCGAATGGCTTGCCGCTTTGGCCGATGACGCCACCGAGGGCGCCGTGGATGTCGCGGCCGACCGTGTCGTCGACGTCGATGCCGCCGGCGTGCAGCTCCTTGTTTCTCTATCGCAATCGCTGGCCCGGCGTGCCCGCGGGATGCGGCTCGTCGAACCGAGCGCTGGTCTCGCCGCCGCGTGCGCGGCGTTGGGCTTGTCATGGCTGCTCGCCGATTCGGCCGCGATGGAGATGCCGGAATGACGCAAGCGCAAGACGACTGCAGCTTCATCGCCGAAGCCATGCCTGCCTTCGTCAGCGAGGCGAGCGAGCAACTGGCCGAATTCGAGCAGTTGCTGCTGCGGCTCGAGTCGTCCCCCCGGAACCGCGAACTGCTCGATGCCTTGTTCCGCTGCGCCCACACGGTCAAAGGGTCGGCCGGGATATTCGGCTTGGATCGCGTGGTGGCATTCACACATCACGTCGAGACGCTGCTCGACCGGTTGCGCGATGGCGCGCTGGCCCTGACGCCGGAACTCGGAACCTTGTTGCTGCAATCGAGCGACCAAGTACGCGTCCTCGTGAACGAGGGCGATGCGACGCCGGCTGGGCCGAGCACCGACGACGCGTTGCGTGCCGAGCTGGTGCGACGTATGTGCGCAGTCGCGGGCGAGGTCACTGCGCAGCCGCCTGAAATTCGGGACGGGGTGCGGCACGACGCTTCGCCGTCTGGCCGTCGACGCTGGCGTGTGCGCGTCGCCTTCGCCGCCCACACTTATCGCAACGGCCTGGATCCGCTTGCCGTGATCGACTACGTGCGGCGCCTCGGCGAGATGTCGGCGATGCGGTGCGATGCGGCCGCCGTGCCGACGCTCGACATCGTCGATCCGGAAGATTGCTGGCTCGCGTTCGACTTCGAACTCGCCACGCTGGCCGCGTATCCGGAAATCGACGCGGCGTTCAGTTTCGTCCGTGACGACTGCACACTGGCGATCGAAGAGATCGGCACTGATGCGCTGCTGAAACTCGAGAAACCCGCACAGCTCGTACCGAGCATCGTATCGGCCAGCCCCGCCGCCGCGGTGCGCGCGGTCATCGACGACAGCCGCTTCATCCGCGTGCATGCCGACCGCCTCGACGAAGTGATCAACCTGCTCGGCGAACTCGTGATCGCGGGCGCGGGCGCTTCATTGCTCGCGCGCCAGACGAAGCAGGGCAGCCTCATCGAAGCGAATACCCAGGTGACGCGCCTGATCGAGGAGATCCGCAACGGGACGCTGCAGCTGCGCATGGTGCCGGTCGGCGAAACCTTTGCCCGCTTCCGCCGGGTCGTGCGCGACACGGCCTCGGAACTCGGCAAGGACGTGGTGCTGGAGATCGTCGGCGGCGAAACCGAACTCGACAAATCCGTCGTCGAGCGCATCGCCGATCCGTTGACGCACCTGGTTCGCAACGCGTTGGATCACGGTCTCGAGACACCGGCGCAGCGTTCCGAGGCCGGCAAGTCCGCGCAGGGGCGTCTGACTTTGAGCGCTTGCCACGAATCGGGCAACGTCTTGTTGCGCATCTCCGACGACGGCCGCGGCATCCAGCGCGACAAGGTGCTCCAACGCGCCTGGGAGCGGGGGCTGGTGGACCCGGGTGTCGTGCCGAAGGACGACGACATCCTCAACCTCATCTTCGAACCCGGGTTTTCCACGGCCGAGGCCGTGACCAACTTGAGCGGACGCGGCGTCGGCATGGATGTCGTGCGCCGCAACGTCGAGGCATTGCGTGGTTCGGTCGCGATCCGCAGCCAGCCCGGCGCCGGCTCGTGCGTAGAGCTTCGCCTGCCGCTGACGCTCGCGATCATCGATGGCTTCCTCGTGAGCGTCGGTGCGTCGAAGTTCATCTTCCCGCTCGATGCCGTCGTCGAGGTGATCGAAGGGCGCAGCGGCCTGGCGGCGCTAGACGGCCGACACCGCTGTTGCGTGGACCTGCGCGGCCAGATGCTGCCGGTCGTGAGCCTGCGCGGCTTCTACGGGATCGAAGCGCCGCCGCCCGAGCGCTGCAGCATCGTCGTCCTGCGCGCCGACTCCATGCGCTTCGGCGTGATGGTCGACGCTTTGCATGGCCAGCATCAGACCGTCATCAAGCCGCTGGGCCGCATGTTCCATAGCCTGCGCGGGATAGCTGGTTCGTCGATCCTGGGTACCGGGGAGGTTGCGCTCATTTTCGATGTGCATGCGCTAGGCGGCCTCGCCGCCAGCAATCGACTTCCGGAGCCGCGGTCAAGCCCGCCCTGAACGACTCGGCAACCTGTCTTGGCTCAAACCCATTCAAGGAAATGCGGTGTTGTCACTTTCCTTGACGCACGCGCGGTGTGGGACGGGCAACCGCACTGCCCTGGGGCTCACTCAACCTCACTTCAAGAAAATTCTTCATGAAACTCGCTGACCTCAAGATTTCCACCCGGCTCGCGCTGGGTTTCGGCATCGTCCTGCTCATGATGACCGCAATGGGCGCCACCGCTTATCGGAATCTGGCCGTCATCAACGATGCGTTGGGAACGGTCACGACCAATCGGCTTCCCAAGATGGTCGCCGCCGACGATTGGCAACTTGCTTTGTTCAGCAACGGGCGGCATATGCGCAACGCCTTGATCGTCGATGGCCCGGCTGCGGTTGAACGAGAAATCGCCGGAATGGCTGATGACGACAGGAACGCCGCGGCGCTGTTCGACACGTTGACGCATTCGGTGGTCAGCGCAGAGGGAATCGCGGCGCTGAAGATCGCACACGATGCCCGCGAGCCCTATCTTGCCGTGGAGCAGGAGTTCAATAAATTTGCGGCGAAAGGCGATATGGCGGCCGCCAAGAAAGTCCTGCTCGAACGAGCCAAGCCCCTGCAAACCGCTTACATGGAAGCCATCGGAAAATTCGCGGCTTACGAGAAGCAACGCGTGACCGCGGCAGGGATCGAGGCGACCGACGCCACCGCCGGCGCGCGGTCGACCATGCTGATACTGATGGCCGCCGCCTTGATGACGGGCGCAGGACTGGCTTGGTGGATCACCCGTGGGCTCAGCCGCCAGATCGGCGCGGCCCTGGCTGCGGCGGACGCGATCGGCGCGGGCAAGCTCGATAACGTCATCGACGTCAGCGGCAAGAGCGAACCGGGCCGGTTGTTGGCCGCTCTCGGCGCGATGCAGGACAACCTGCGCCGCCGCGACGCCGTCGATGCCGATTTCCGCGGCCAGATCGCCGCGGTGAGCAAAGCGCAGGCCGTGATCGAGTTCGATCTCGACGGCATCGTGCTGACCGCCAATGACAACTTCTGTCAGGCGCTCGGTTATGCGCGCGACGAAATCGTCGGCAAGCATCATCGCCTGTTCGTCGATCCCGCGGAGGCTGTCGGAGCTGCGTATCAGCAGTTTTGGAGCAAGCTCAATCGAGGCGAATACGACGCCGGCCAGTACAAGCGCATCGGCAAAGACGGCCGCGAAGTGTGGATCCAGGCGAGCTACAACCCGATTCTCGACGTCGCCGGCAAACCCGTGAAAGTCGTCAAGTACGCGACCGACATCACCGCCGCAAAGCTGCAGGCGGCGGACACCCAAGGGCAGATCGACGCGATCGGAAAGGCCCAGGCGGTCATCGAATTCGGCCTCGACGGAAAAGTGATGGACGCGAACGCGAATTTCCTGAACACGCTCGGCTATTCGTTGGCCGAGATCAAAGGACAGCATCATTCGCTGTTCGTCGATCCTGGTTTCCGCAACAGCGTCGACTATCGCCTGTTCTGGGAGAAGCTGGGCCGCGG
This sequence comes from Burkholderiaceae bacterium, assembly GCA_040509075.1. Taxonomy (GTDB): domain Bacteria; phylum Pseudomonadota; class Gammaproteobacteria; order Burkholderiales; family Burkholderiaceae_C; genus Scleromatobacter. Next base: position 19,918 of record JBEVLR010000348.1, read on the forward strand.
CGAGTACGACGCCGGTCTCTACAAGCGTCTCGGCAAGGGCGGCCGGGAGGTGTGGATCCAGGCGTCGTACAACCCGATCCTGGACATGAACGGAAAACCGTTCAAGGTCGTGAAGTACGCGACCGACGTGACCGCCGAGGTCAACGCCACGAACATGCTGCGAGAAGCCGTCGACCAGGCCCAAAAGGTGACGACGGCCGCCAAGGAAGGTGACCTCGGGCAGCGCATTCCGCTCGAAGGAAAGAGTGGGCCGATCCAGTTGCTTTGCATCGGCGTCAATTCGCTCGTCGAGACGACGTCGGTGATCTTCGATGACGTCGGGCGCGTCCTCGGTGCGCTGTCAGTGGGCGATCTCACGCAGCGTGTGACGGGAGATTACCGCGGCATCTTCGAACGCGTCAAAAACGATGCGAATGCGACGAGCGAGAAGCTGTCGGCGATGATCGAGGATGTCGGTCGTGTGTTCTCGGGGCTCGCGGGCGGCGACCTGACGCAGCGCATCACGCGAGAGGCCCAAGGCATCTTCGACCACGTCAAGCAAGACGCGAACGCAAGCTCCGAGAAGCTCTCCAGCATCATCGAAGAGGTGCGCGCCGCGGCCGACGCGTTGACCGGCGCCGCCAACCAGGTCAGTGCCACGGCGCAGAGTCTCTCGCAATCGGCGAGCGAACAGGCCTCCTCGGTCGAGGAAACGACCTCGTCCATCGACTTGATGTCGGCTTCGATCACGCAGAACAGCGACAACGCCAGGGTCACCGACGGAATGGCCGCCAAAGCCAGCAAGGAGGCGGGCGAAGGCGGCGAAGCCGTGACGCGCACTGTGGCCGCGATGAAGCAGATCGCCCAGAAGATCTGCATCGTCGACGACATCGCGTACCAGACCAACCTGCTCGCGCTGAACGCGGCCATCGAGGCGGCGCGCGCCGGCGAGCACGGCAAGGGGTTCGCGGTTGTGGCCGCGGAAGTTCGCAAGCTCGCCGAGCGCAGCCAGGAGGCCGCCAAGGAAATCGGTGACCTTGCCGGCAACAGCGTGTCGACGGCGGAACGCGCGGGCAAGCTGCTCGACGAAATCGTGCCGTCGATCCAGAAGACTTCCGAGCTGGTGCAGGAAATCGCCGCTGCCTCGCAAGAGCAGAGCCAGTCGGTGACGGAGATAGGCGGCGCGATGGGCCAATTGAGCAAGGCGACGCAGCAGAACGCTTCTGCCTCCGAGGAGCTGGCGGCCACGTCCGAGGAGCTTTCGGGCCAAGCGGCGCAGCTTCAACAGTCGGTCGAGTTCTTCAAGCTGGGCGATGAATCCGGCACGACGCGCAAGATCAAGACGGGCGAAGCGGTCAACAGGCCACGCGGGAGCACCGCCGTGGCTAGGCCCGGCGAACGGCTGCTCGCGTCCGGGCGCGGCCTTGTTGGTGCCCCCGCCGGTGCGGCAGCCTCCGCAAGCGGCAACTTTCTGCCTTATTGACGCAGGAGCGCCGCCATGAAAAGAGACGACCCCGCTGCTGTGGCCGCCGAAGCCGGCGCCAAGTTCCTCACGTTTACGCTCGGCGACGAGGTGTTCGCGATGGACATCCGCACCGTGCGCGAAATCATCCAGGTTTGTCCGATGACCAAAGTTCCCCTCATGCCCGGCTTCGTGCGTGGCGTGATCAACCTGCGCGGGGCCGTTGTGCCGGTGATCGACCTGCATGCCCGCTTTGGCCGGGCCGCGGCCGATCTCGGCAAGAAGACCTGCATCGTCATCTTCGACGCTTTGCGGGCTGGCGAACGCGTCGAGCTCGGATTGCTGGTCGATGCCGTGAGCGAAGTGATCGATATCGACGCCGCGCAGATCGATCCGCCGCCTGATTTCGGGACGGTTGTGCGCCGGGATTTCATCCGCGGCATGGGCAAGGTCGGCCGGCGCTTCGTCATCATCCTCGATCCCGACCGTGCGCTCGATGTCGCCGAAATGGCGCGTCTGTGCGAATCCGCCCAGACCGTGCTCGCCGACTGAGCGGGAGCCCCGATGCATACGCTTCAGGACCATACGTACCGCGATCTCGCGGCGCTGATGCATGCGGCCATTGGACTGTCGCTTGGCGAGAACAAGCGCCCGCTGGTCGCGTCGCGCCTGGCTCCCCGCATCCAGAAACTCGGCCTCGGCGGTTTCGAGGATTACCTTTGCCTGATCCAGGATCGCGGGGACGGCGGAGAGTTCCAGATGGCGATCGACCTGCTAACGACCAACGAAACCTACTTTTTCCGTGAACCGGCGCACTTCGATTTGCTTGAGCGGCATTTGAACGCCTCGCGCTCCGAGTCGCTGGCCGTATGGAGCGCGGCGTCGTCCTTCGGCGACGAGGCTTACAGCACGGCGATGCTGCTGTCCGACCTGCAACTGCAGGGCCGGATCGGCGATGATTGGTACGTCTTGGCAACAGACATCAGCGACCGTGTCCTGCGCAGCGCCATCGACGCCGTGTATCCGAAAGACCGTCTGCGTCAGGTCAGCGAACAGCGATTGAAGCGTTACTGCCTTCGCGGCGCCGGCGAATCTGAAGGCTTCATCCAGATGCATGCGCGGCTGCGCGAACGCATCAGGTTCGGGCAGCTCAACCTGTGCCGGCAGATCGATGACGTCGGACCTTTCGATATCGTTTTCCTGCGCAACGTCCTGATCTATTTCGACGCCGAGACGAAAATGGCCGTGGTGGATCGCGTATTGACGCAATTGCGGCCTGGTGGGCTATTCTTCGTCGGAACAGCGGAGGGCCGCATTCCATGCTCGACGCCTTTGAAGCCCATCGCGCCCGGCGCGTTCGTCAAGCTTCACTCGCCGGGATCGGGTCGGCCGTGAACCGGACAAAGTGGCCGGCGGCGCAGCCCACTCGCCCATCGGAAGTAAAAATCCGGACGCTGCATCCCGGTCATGTCATTTGCGCGGAACCCGGGGAACGGCTCGAGACGCTGCTGGGTTCTTGCGTCTCCATCGTTCTGACCGATGCGCGCCGCAGCTTCGGCGTGATGAGCCATATCGTGCACGCCGGACCACAGGTCGGGGGTGCCCCGGGTTCTTCCGCCCACGCGTATGTCGCCCTGGCCACCATGTATGACTTGGTGCGCGGGCGCGGTCTTGTCCCCTTTTGTTGCCGAGCTTGGATCTTCGGCGGCGGCAACATGTTCCCGGGCCTCGTCCGGCAGGCCCATGTGGGCGACGCCAATGCGGACTGGGCGCTCGGAGCCCTGGCTGCCGACGGCATCCAGATTCTGGGGCACGACGTGGGCGGCTCCCGGTATCGGCGGCTCGGCTGGACCGTCGGCCCCGGCGCGCCGGACGTCGTTTCCGTCGAAATGCCGGACGCGACATGACGATCAAGGTCTTCGTCGTCGACGACTCCGCGATCGTGCGGCAGACGTTGCAATATCTGTTGCAGGGAGACGCCGAAATCGAGATGGCCGGGAGTGCCCCCAATCCGTTGATCGCCGCACCGTTGATCCGCAAATTCCAGCCCGATGTGCTGCTTCTGGACATCGAGATGCCTGGTATGGACGGCCTGACCTTTCTACGCCGCCTCATGGAGGAATCGCCGATTCCGACGGTGATTTGTTCGACGCTCACGGAGCAGGGAAGCAACGTTGCGCTGGAAGCGCTTTCGGCCGGCGCCGTTGCCGTCGTCGGCAAACCGAAGCTCGGCCTTAAGCAGTTCCTCGAGGAATCGCGTCGCGATCTGGTGCAGACGCTCAAGGCTGCGGCCCGGTCGCGCCCGCGTGCGCCGATCCACAAGTCCGCAGTCGCGGCGCGGCCTGCGTCCCCTCATTCCTGCGTCGCTGGCATGCATGCATTGGCGATGAACAAACCCGTGGTGTTGGGCAGTTCGACCGGCGGTACCCAGGCCATCGAGTCCGTCCTCCTCAAATTGCCCGCCGACTGTCCTGGCATCGCGGTCGTGCAGCATATGCCCGAGAAATTCACCGCGATGTACGCGCAGCGGCTCGATGGGCTTTGCGCCATGGAAGTGCGTGAAGCCCGCGACGGCGACCGCCTTCAGCGAGGCCTGGTGCTCATCGCCCCGGGCGGTCGCCACATGCAGTTGCGCAAAAGCGGCGGGCACTACTTCGTATCCGTCGTCGACGGCCCTCCGGTCAATCGGCACAAGCCTTCTGTCGATGTGCTGTTCCGCTCGGCCGCCGAATGCGCCGCGAGGGACATCCTTGCGATCATTCTCACGGGAATGGGAGACGACGGCGCGCGCGGGATGGCGCAAATGCACGATCGTGGCGCTCGCACGATCGCACAGGACGAAGCGAGCTGCGTGGTCTTCGGCATGCCGAAAGAAGCAATTCGAATCGGCGCGATCGATGAGATCCTGCCCCTTGATCGAATTGCCGATGCCGTCCTCCGTTTCGACGCACGTGCCTGAACATCCTCACGCTTGCGGCATCTTGGTAATGCACGCGCGTTGTTGATCAAGGAATCGTCTTGATCAGCGTGCGCTCGGCTGTCCCCGCCAGCGCAGCCCCGGGGACAGCACCCTCAGCAATGACGGGGACAAGAATTTCGAGGATTCATGCGGTCTAGCGGCCGACTGTCCCCGTGTCCCCGCTGTCCCCGCCGCAAAATGCATAAGCCACAATATTAAGTGGCGAAACCAGTACCAAACGTCGGACGCAACCGGGCGGCGGAAGGGTCATACAGTAACTTTCGCAGTAACTACAAGTCATCAAAGACAAAGAATCAAGCATTGATGCAGTTTTGCAACGATCTTGTGAGAGAGCCCCAGCCACCACCCGCTTCACAGGAGCCCCTTACAGTCCAGCTGTACGGGGCTTTTCTACAGTTCGCCTCGTTTTTCTACAAATCCAGAAAACCGGGGGAGCAATCGTGGCTGTCTTTTCAGTTCATTTCGACGGCCCGACATGCGAAAGATGAGCGACTTGGTCAGCGTGCACTTGAGCCGTCGTTAGCCTTGCGGCGCCGGCGCAACGCGCAGAGTTGCCGACGCATGCCGGCGGCCGCCACCGTCCTGTCGCGTCCTCCGCGAGAGTTTGCGGCGGGGGATCGATCGCGGCGATCGGCGGCCTACGAACGGCTGCCTCCCGCGCGCCGGCGCCGATGCGCGAACCCGAGCATCGGCAAGAGCCCGACCAACATGGCCGCACGGGCTTGCGGCTCCGGGACCGGCGCCCCGTACAACACGAAATCCACATCGGTCGCATTGAGGCGGTAATTCGAATCGACGGCCGCGAACGTCGTCGTGTCGCTCGCCGCGTCGTAGATGAAGTTGCGGGTGATCGAGAAATCGGGATTGATTCCGAGGAACTCGACGTCGCCGGTGGCGGTGCCGAAGGTCGACCAGTCGCCGGGGATCGTCACCGTGAAATCGAATTCACCGCCTGGGCGCAGGAAGCCGATGTTCTTCGAATTGAATTCGAGGAACCGCAGGCCGCCGGCCGTGACGCCCGAGGTGAGCAACCCGTTGTTGATCCACGACTGGCGGAGCGTCTGCGCCGAAGGGCCGACGATCGCGGCCGTGTAGCGCACGACGCCCGACGCATCGGCCGGTTGCAGGCCGCTGACGGACATCCCGCTGGCCGGCTCGACCGAGACCCCCGCGAAACCTGGGGGAAATCCGGTGATCCCGAACGTTCCGCTGTCGCCCACGCCGCCATGGAAATGAAGCACGTCCGACCTGTCGTTGCGCGCGCCGGCGAACGTCAGGTCGGCGAACGACATTTGATAAAGCGTCTCGCGCAAGTCGATGTTGGCGTTGGTCAGCGCGGCCGAGTGGGCGGCGGCGGCGGCGACCGACAATGACAGTCCGGTGATCAAGAATCGAAGCGATTTCATGAGGGCCTCTGGGTTGACGTTCGACACAGTATCGAGGTGGGGGGCGCACCACGGCCGCAGTGAAATTGGGATTGACACGGTCGCGGGCCGCGGTGGTGCCGAGCGCCCGACGACGGCGCGGAACGCGACACAATGCGGGGCCGTCCCAGCCTGCCGCCGAGGCCGGGCCGTGCGCGGTTCGCCGCTCTTTCCACGCCGCTTCTCCCCGCATGACCGATCCTCTCCCCGATGCCCCGCCGGCCACCGCGTCCGATGCCGACCCGGACGCCGCGGCGCCGCGCCCGGGCGACGCTTACGTGCAGTCGTTCGCGCGCGGCCTCGCGGTGCTGCGCGGCTTCGGCCCCGACGCGCCCGCGCAGACGCTGAGCGTCGCCGCCGCGCGCAGCGGCATGACGCGCGCCGGCGCGCGCCGCATCCTGTTGACGCTGCGGCAGCTCGGTTACGTCGAGGCCGAAGGGCGCCTGTTCCGGCTCACGCCGAAGGTGTTGGAACTCGGTTTCGCCTACTTGAGGTCGCAACCGGTCTGGCATCTCGCGCAACCGGTGATGGAGGAGCTGGTGCGTGATGTCCACGAAGCGTCTTCGGCCGCGGTCCTCGACGACGTCGACGTCGTCTGCGTGCTGCGCCTGCCCGCCAACAAGGTCATGACCGCCGGTCTCGGCCCCGGCAGCCGCCTGCCGGCGCACTGCACGGCGATGGGCCGGGTGCTGCTCGCCGGCTTGCCGATCGACGAGCGCCG
>JBEVLR010000349.1:0-12041 GCA_040509075.1 Burkholderiaceae bacterium
CGGTTGCCGCAGCATCGGCCGGCGTGGAGGCGGAGGCGACCCCCTGCTCCGCCGGATTCGACCCGCCACCGCATCCGGCGGCGACGCACATCGCGGCCACGGCGACGGCGATGCCGGCGCGCTTGAACAGGCGGGAAGGGGAAAGGATGCCCTGCACGGGCGCGTCGTAACTCCAGATAATGGACAAGGCAAAACTCCAAGGCAAAGCTGCGCCTGGGGCACGCGTCGGCGCCCCGGCTCGGACGGGAAAACGAGGGACGATCAGTGAAGATCGCCGGTGGAGGAGCCGGGAAACTTGGAGGCGTATTTGGCGATCCATTCGCCAGCCGCCTCTTCGGAACTGAGTTCTCGGCCTTCTTCGCGTGCTATCGACTTTCGGTAGTCCTCGATATAGCAAATCTGTGTAACCATTCGTGCCAGGAACACGTCCTGCGCGTCCAGGAAGCTGACGCCGATCTCGTGGCCTTCGCCGGCGCGCCGGGGCCTGCACCACGCGACCAGGGCGCGCGCCTCGAACGCGGGCTGCACATAAGGGATGCGGACCTGGATCAGCGAGCCCGGCTCTACGGCGACCTCGGAATGCACCGCCAAGCCTCCCAGGCTGATGTCATGGGTGTGATAAGACGCACCGGAACCCTCCGTGTTGATTCGGATCTCGACCGGAACGTCGATCGGATGCCGTATGTATTGCCTCATTCCCTGATTTCCACAGTCTTGACCCTTCCCCCCAGAACGAGGGGGCGGCAGGAGCGGTTTGTACAGTGGGAGACGAATCCCCCGCAAGAGCCGATGATCGTCGCCGCGGGGATTTCCGGAAGCCGGATCCGGGCCATGGTCGCGCGCCAAATCGGCGAATTACCAGGCATGCCAAATGCGAAGAGGCCCTCGCGGGCCTCTTTTTCAGACGCTTTTGTAAATTGCGTCGAGGTGTTACTTTATTGCCGAACTTCCTGCCAGGTAGTCGGTTTTACCGATTTCCACGCCACCGTGGCGCAACAAGGCGTAAGCCGTGGTCACGTGGAAGAAGAAGTTCGGGGTGGCCCACGTCGTCAGATAGTCCGCGCCTTTGAATTCGAGCGCCCGGTCGCGCAGCTGCAGCGTGATCATGCGGCTGTCGGCCCCTTCGAATTGGGCGGCGCCGAGCGTGTCGAGGAACGCGACCGTCTTGTCGATGCGCGCCTGCAGGTCGGCGAAGGTGGCCTCGTCGTCGTCGAACTTCGGGATCTCGACGTTGGCCAGCCTCGCCCCGGCGCCCTTGGCCGTGTCGGAGGCGATCTGGATCTGCTTCGTGAACGGCAGCATGTCGGGATAGAGGCGCGACGCGAGGAACGCGTTCGGGTCGATCTTCTTCGCCTCGCAATGGGCCTGGGCCTTGGACATCAGGACGGACAGGTTCTTCAGCATCAGGCGCATCGGCGGCACCGTGGCCGCGTACATGGACAGGGACATGGGGATCTCCAGCTTCTTCGGTTGACGGGAAGCGGGCATTAGAGCCCAGACGAGCGATCCGTGCAGCGCGACGGCGGGCGCCCCTTCCGCGCGCATCCCCGAACCGCGCCGATCCGTGCGCGCGCCGCCTGGCCCCGCATCCGGCGCCGCGGCGTTCAGAACAGCGCGCGGCTGGCCAATCCTTCGAACTCGGCGGCCGACAGCACGCGCAGGCAAGGTTCGCCGTCGTGCTGGGCCAGGCCGTGCACCTCGATCGACTTGCGCGTGCGCATGATGCGGGTGAGGAAGACGGTGATCTCGGACGCGATCACCTGGCCGGGCACCAGCACCGGGATGCCCGGCGGGTAAGGCGTGATCTGATCGCAGCAAACCCGGCCTTCCAGCGCCGCGTTGGGCCGGCCTCCCTCGTCGAGCAGCGGCAGTCGCTCGCCCACTTCGTAGAACGCGTCGCGCGGCAGGCAGGCGAGCCGAGTGAAGCGCGGCAGTTCGGGCAAATGCGCGCCGGCGCGCACGGGCCGGCGCTCCTTGGCCAGGCGCAGCAGCGCGTCGAACAGGCGGGAGACCTTGGAACGCGTCGTCCCGATCGTGAGCAGCAGCGTCAAGGTGTTGTGCGTCGACTTCTCGACCTGGATGTTGAAGCGCCCGAACAGTTCGGCGCGCAACTCGTCGGAAGAGAAGCCGCAGGCCGAAATGTCGATCGTGATCTTGGTCGGGTCCAACCGGATGCCGTCGCCGCCGAGCTCGGCGGGCAGCAGGTCGGCGAGCTGGAGCGCGCGGAAAGCGCCGGTCGCGTCGATCTTGTCGCGCAGCTCCTGCGCATAGTTCAGCGACCGCTCCAGCAACCGGTAGCCCTCCATCACCGCCTGCTTGCGAGCGACGTCGAGGCTCGCGATCAGGTTGTATTGCGGGCTCGTCGACGCATGCATGTTGAAGTTCTCGCGGAACAGGTGCTCGTCGAACTCCGGGTCGTTGACATGGATCATGCTGGCCTGCGAGAACGCCGACAGCACCTTGTGGGTGCTCTGCGTCACGTAGTCGGCGCCGCTTTCCAGCGCGGTCGGGCGCAACGCCGGGTGGAAGCGCGCGTGGCCGTACCAGGCTTCGTCGACGATCACCTTGATGCCGGCGTCGTGCGCGGCCCGGACGATGGGCGCGAGGTCGTAGCGCAGGCCGTCGTAGGTGCACGACGTGAGGATCAGCGCGCGCGCGTCGGGGTTGCGGGCGATCGCGTCCATCACGGTCGCGCGCGGCACCGGGCCGAACAGGCCGTACTTGAGGTTGACCGAGGAATCGAGGTAGTGCGGCCGAGCGCCCGACAGGATCACGCCGTGGTGCACCGACTTGTGGCAATTCCGGTCGAGCAGCAGCTTGTCGCCCGGCGCGAGCAGCGTCTGGAAGATCACCTTGTTGGCGGTCGACGTGCCGTTGGTGGCGAAATAGGTCTTGCGCGCGCCGAAGGCCTGCGCGGCCAGGCGCTGCGCCTGCACGATGACGCCGGTCGGATGCAGCAGCGAATCCAGCATCCCCACCGATACCGACAGGTCGGCGCGCAGCAGGTTCTCGCCGGCGAAATCATGGAAATCGCCTACCCACGGACTGCCCTTGAACGAATCGCCGCCGGCGTGGCCGGGCGTGTGCCAGCTGTCCTTGGCCATGTGCACGTAGTTCTTCAATTCGTCGTAGAACGGCGTGGCCGCCTTCTCGGCGACCTCGGCCGCCAGGATGCGGGCCCAGCCGTCGAAATCGCGCTCGCCGCGGTGGAAGTAGCCTTGCACGACATGCGTGGCCAGCTGCTCCACCAGCATCATCTTGTCCTCGTCGCCTTCGAGCGCGACGTACAACGACAGCTCCGGCCGCAGCGCGGCGATCCGTTGCGCCATGGCGGCGACCCGGCCGTGGCGGGCGTCGATCCCGCCGCCGCCCGCCGGGGGAGGGAGGCCGCCGTGATCGATGAGGACGATTTGCACGTCGCCGTCGGCGAGCACGGCTTCTACGGCGCGGTTCGCGTCGGGCGGCGCGACGGCCAGCACCGCGAACGCGCCGGCCTGCCGGCGCGCGGCGGCGTCGAGCCCGGCCATGACTTCGGCGCGCCAGGGCCCATCGGCGCTGACCACCAACACGTGGCAAATCGCTTTCGTCGCAAAAATCATGACGAAACGATACGCGAACCGCAAAGTTCTGGCAAAATACGCCTTGACGCAGCCAACGCATTTTTCAAACGCGGCTTCCCCGGCATGAAAATGCCACGGGAAATGCATGAAAGCGCTGCTCGTCTCCGCTCATCCCCTCTGACCTATTCAAGCCGGTCTGCTGCGCGTCTCGGCCGAACCTCGGTTCGGCACGTGAACGGCACTCGGAAACGGTACCGGTCGGCGGCGATGCCGTCGCTCCAGACGTTTCCAGGGTAAACACCGTCCGCAACGAGGTTTTCTCGTCTGTGCCGGTCACCCCGTTATCTTCTTTACGCGACCTCACTGGCGCTGCCGAACCTCTTCTGTTTCGGCCGGCGGCGCCGTGGCGGACCGACCGCGTCCCGGGGAAACTTTCCTGGGCGCGCGGCGGCCGCTGTCCTGCTTGAAAGACATCATGAGTTTCGACCTCCAGCCCGATCTGGGCAACGAAGAACAACGCGCGCCGGAAGCGCCGGCCCAACCCTCCGGTTTCGCCGGACTGGGTCTCGCATCGGAAATCCTCCGCTCGGTCACCGAGGCGGGCTACACCGAGCCGACCGACGTTCAGCTGCGCGCGATCCCCGCCGCCATCGCGGGCTCCGACCTGCTCGTCTCGTCCCGCACGGGCAGCGGCAAGACCGCGGCCTTCGTGCTGCCGGCGCTGCAACGCATCGTCGAAGCGCGCCGCGATCCGTCCAAGAAGCGCGAACGCGGCCAGCCGAGCGGCCCGCGCGTGCTCGTGCTCGCGCCGACCCGCGAACTGGCGATGCAAGTCAGCCGCGCGTGCTCGATCTATGGCCGCCAGGTGCCGGGGTTGCGCGTCGCGACCGTCGTCGGCGGCGTGCCTTACCCTGCGCAGCTGAAAGCGTTGCGCGGCCCGCTCGACATCCTGATCGCGACCCCGGGCCGGTTGATCGACCACATCGGCAGCGGCAAGGCGCTGATGAGCCAGGTCGAACTGCTCGTGCTCGACGAAGCCGACCGCATGCTCGACATGGGCTTCATCGACGACATCCACCTGATCGCCAAGGAGCTGTCCGCCAAGCGCCAGACGGTGATGTTCAGCGCCACCTTCGACGGCACCGTCGGCGGCCTCGCGCAGCAGCTCACGCACGACGCGCAGCGCATCCGCATCTCGGCGCCCACCGAACAGCACGCGCAGATCGAACAGCGCCTGCATTGGGCCGACAACCGGTCGCACCGCGACGCGCTGCTCGACCACCTGTTGACCCAACGCGAGATCGACCAGGCCGTGGTGTTCACGAGCACGCAGCGCGATGCCGACGAGCTCGCGGACCGCCTCGCGCAGATCGGCCATTCGGTGGCCGCGCTGCACGGCGGCATGCCGCAGGGCCGCCGCAACCGCGTGCTGGGCGCGCTGCGCGCGCGCCAGCTGAAGGTGCTGATCGCGACCGATGTCGCCGCGCGCGGCATCGACGTGCCGACGATCTCGCACGTCATCAACTACGGCCTGCCCATGAAGGCGGAAGATTACGTGCACCGCATCGGCCGCACCGGCCGCGCGGGCCGCTCGGGCCTGGCGATCACGATCGCGGAACGCCGCGACATCCCGATGATCCGCCGCATCGAGCGCTTCACGACGCATGCGATCCCGCCCGCCGTCGTCTCCGGCCTCGAGCCGCGCCTGGCGGCGCCGGCGGCGGCGCGCCCCGGCCAATACCGCGACGACCGTCCCCCGCACGCGGGCCACCGCCCCGGCTTCAACGGCCCGCGCGGCGGCCAAGGCGGCCAGCGCGAGGGCGCCGGCCCGCGGCCGGGCTTCGGCAACGACCGTCCGCGCTTCGGCGGCGGTGAACGCGGACCGGCCCCCGGCGCCAACCGCGGCGGCCCTTTCCGCAACGAAGGGCCCCGCGCCGACGCTCCACGCGGCGATTACCGCGGCCAGCATCCCGGCGCCCACGCCCCGTCACACGGGGGCGAGCGCCCGCATGGCAACGGGGGCGATCGTCCGGCGTTCGCGAAGCCGCGCGGCGACTCGCCGTTCGGCGGCCCGCGTCGCGCCGGCCCGGGCGGCCCGGGCCCGCGCAGCGGCCCCCGCGATCCCCACAACCGTTCGCGCTGAACCGCCCGCCTCGACGCGCGGCTGCGGCGCGCGTCGAGCATCCATCGCTCAACGGCCGATGGGTCGACCAAAACGTCGGGGCCCCGGACGCCGGATCATGAAGCTGGATCACGGACGCCGAGCGATGCCGACCACATGACCATCGGTCGCCGCAGCGGCCGCGCCCACCGCGGCGCGGTCGACCCGGGCCTGGTTCGTTGGGGCGGCGAGTTTCTGGATGTGCCACTTCGGCGGCGAGTCGCCCGCATTCAGCTGATCGAGGTAATCCCCGAGCGCGTCGTCGGTGGCCGCGTCGAACTCCACCACGACGGCCGCCTGCGCTGGGTTGAAGTCGATCGAACGCAGTTGGATCCCGATCACCGCCACCCGTTCGAGTTCGGCCAGCGCCTCGGCCTGAGGCATCGCCGCGCGCTCCGCAACCGCAAGGGCTCGCCTCTGGTCGGCGGACGGCGGCCGGGCTGCGGGCCCCTGGACGGCAGGCGTCCGCGATGCCGGTGAGGCGGATTCCAGCAGCCCCCGCCCGGTTTCCAGGCGGGTGCGCAAGCAGATCGACACGCACCATAGGATCAGCGCCACCGCCATCGGCAACGATGCCAGCATCCATGACCGCCGGGACGGCCTCCCGGGCCTGACGAAGTCGATGTTCATGTTCGGCTCGCGGCCGCTTCCCGCCAGCCGCCGAGCGATCCGGGCGCTGCGCCGCCCTCGCGGGTGAAGTCCAGGTGCCGGATCGCGGCCGCCGCCTCCCAACGGACCTGGAGCCGCCGGCGCAGAAGCGATCCGTCGGCATCGTGCCTGCCGGGCGAATCGAATCCCGTCTCGACCGGCCAGCCGTTGTCGACGACCCCATGGACGACGCCGCCGCCTTCAGCCAGGCTCCAGCCGACCCGCTCGCCGCTGCGCAGGCTCTCGGCGATCATCACGTCGAGCGCCTGGTTCCACCAAGGGCGCACGCTGACCAGGCGGAGCGGCCGCGGCCCCTCCCCGCGTCGCTTGTCCTCGCGTCGTTTGTCCCCGCGTCGCCCGGACGGGTCGGAGCGGCGTCCGCCGCGTGCCCGAGCGACGACAAGCTGCAGCTCGTTCCAGAGGTCGTCGGCCATGACGACGGCCAGGCCGCCCCGGCTCGCGCGCCACGCATCGGCCCAGACGCGAACCGGCCCGTCGATCCCGGTCGCCTCCGCCGCCAGCATCGATGCCAGGCCCTCGGCCTCGCGGCGATCGCGCGCACCGCAGTCGCCCGACAGCGTCAGGGGACGCGCCAACGTCGACGCCAGCCAGATCCGAACCCGCCCGCAGCGCTGCCAAGGCGGCCGCGCCAAGGCGCGCGCGGCATGCGCCAGTGCGTCGCCGAGACCCTGGGTCTCGATCCAATCGGCTGCGGGCGAACGCCGATTCGCCAGCCCGATGCAGGCCGGCGACAGATAAACGTCGATCTGCTCAGAGGGCGCCCACCACACGTTTGAGTTCCTCCACGGTGGTCTGTCCGGCGGCCGCGCGCTGCAGCCCGATGGTTTGAAGCGATTCGACGCCGGCTTCCGAGGCGTGCCGCTTGAGCGCCGTCAACGTGGCGTTGGCGACGACGAGCTCGCGCAGCCCGTCGTCGACGCGGTGCACTTCCGCGACGACGAAGCGGCCCGCATAGCCGGAGCCCAGGCAGGCCTCGCAGCCGACGGCCCGCCACAGCGACTGCACCGCGACGCCGTGGCGGGCGAAGGCCTGCACGTCGGCGGCCGACACGTCGCGCTCGCACCGGCATTGCGGACACAGCCGCCGCAGCAGGCGCTGCACGACGACGCCGTTGAGCGCCGACGTGAAGCCGAACATGTCGAGCCCGAAATGCAGGAACCGCCCCATCACGTCGGTGACGCTGTTGGCATGCACCGTCGTGAACACCTGGTGGCCGGTCAGCGACGCCTGCACGGCGATCTCCGCGGTTTCGGCGTCGCGGATCTCGCCCACCAGGATCCGGTCGGGATCGTGCCGCAGGATCGAACGCAAGCCCCGGGCGAAGGTCAAGCCCTTGCGTTCGTTGACCGGAATCTGCAGCACCCCTTCCAGCTCGTATTCGACGGGGTCTTCGATGGTCACGATCTTCTCGTGCCCGGAATTGATCTCCGACAGCACGGCATACAGCGTCGTGGTCTTGCCGCTGCCGGTCGGCCCGGTCACGAGCAGCATGCCGCTCGGCTCGGTCGCCAACTCCCGGATCGCGAGGCGGCACCGGGTTTCGAAGCCGAGCGCGGCGAGCGAGATGCCTCGGCTGGCGCCGCGGAATTGCGCTTTGTCGAGCAGCCTCAGCACGGCGTCCTCGCCGTGCACGCTGGGCATGATCGACACGCGCATGTCCATCGGCGCGTCTGCGACGAGATGGCGGAAACGCCCGTCCTGCGGCAGGCGGCGCTCGGTGATGTCGAGCTGCGCGAGCACCTTGATGCGCGAGATCACCGCCTCGGCGCTCGAGACGCCGTCCATGCGCGCGAACGGCTGCATCACGCCGTCGAGCCGATGCTTGACCGTGACGCCCGTGCGGTCGCATTCGAAATGGACGTCGCTCGCGCCGATGGCGACCGCGCGCAGGATCGATCCATCGACGAAGGACACGATCGGCCCCCGGACTGCGACGGGGTCGCGGTCGGGCGCAGCCATCCGCTTTCCGCCGGCGTCGATCCAGGACTGGAGCCGGCGGCCGGTCGCGGCACGCAGCGGGACGTCCGCACCCAATGCGCGCTCCACCAGGCGATGCAGCGCCGGAGCCCACGGATCCGCCGCCGCGCCGACGAGTTCGCCGGCCGGCCCCCGCAGCAACACGCATTGGTGCGCGCGGGCCTGTTCGGCCGTCCAGCGGTCGAAGCCCGGTTCCCACGGGAGATCGTCGTCGACGGGGGCGATCCCGCTGCGGATCTCCAGCTCGGCCAGCAGCGCCGTCGGCTCGCCCACCCAATGGCGCAGCAAGGCGTCCAGCACGGTGCCGCCGCCGGCACGATGCTCCGCGCGCGCGGCGGCCAGGCGCCGCAGCCAGGCCCGATCGTCGGGCCACGAGGAGGGAGGCGCCGCAGTCATCTCGGTGTTCCATGCTGCCGAAGGTGCCGCCAGGGGGTCATTTCAGTCCATTCGCGATGTCGAAGATCGGCAAATACATCAGGATCACGATGCCGCCCACCATCACCGCCACGCCGAGCAGCAGCAGCGGCTCGACCAGCCGCGTCGCCCGCTGGACGAAGACGGAGAAGGCTTCGGCATGGCGATCCGTCAGCGTCCGCAGCACCGGTTCGAACTGGCCGCTGCGCTCGCCCACGCGCAGCAGCCGCTCGCCGACCACGTCGACCAGCCGGGCGCGATCGAACGCCCCCGAGGCCGGTTGGCCGCGTTCGATGTCCTCGCGCGCCTGGGCCAGGGCCGCGTCCAGGCCGCCGGCCAGGCCGAGCCGCTCGCAGACGTGCAGCGCGTCGACCAGCGTGTAGCCGCCGCGCAGCGTCAGCATCAGCGCCTGGAACAGCTTGGCGCGGGCGAAGTGTTCGCGCGCTCGGCGCGTCGGCGGCAACCGGTCCAGCAGGCGCCCGCCCCACCGGCGTCCACGCCCCTGCGCGAACGCGAAGCGCACGAGCGCGACTGCCGCGAGCACACCGGTGACGGCGACCGGCAACGAATGCGTCAGCACGCCGCTGAACCACAGCATCAGGCGCGTGAGCGGACTGAGTTCGCCGTGGAACGTGCCGAGCATGCGTGCGAAGCGCGGCATCACGAAGGTGAGCAGGAAGACGGCGATCAGCAGGCCGACGCCGACGACGACCGCCGGGTAGACGGCGGCGCTGGCCACTTGCCGCCTCAAGCTTTTGAGTTGCCGGTCGTACTGCAGGAAGTCGTCCAGCGCGTCGGCGAGGCGGCTCGTGCGTTCGCTCGCGAACACGCTCGCGATCAAGACTTGCGGGAAGACCCCCGCGGATGACATCGCCGCGGAAAGGGACTGCCCTTCGTGCAAGGCCGTCAGGAGCCGGGTCTGGATCCCGCCGCCGGCGCGCGTCGCCTGCAGCCGCAGCGTCTCGATCGCCTCCACGACGCTCATGCCCGCCCTCAGCAGCGTCGCCAATTCGCGGCACCACCACGCCGCATCGAAGCCCTTGCCGATGCGCTGGCCGGCCGCGCGCCGCGGCGCCGCGACGGACAGGACCGCCGCCCCCTGCGACGTCAATCGCGCACGCAACGCCGCCTCGTCGGCCGCCTCGAGCACGGCTTCGACGACGGCCGACCGATGCGGTGCGACCCAGCGCGTCAGGAATTGCATGGTGGCTCCGTGCCGGCTCGCGGCTTCACATCGAGAGATCGGCGGCATCGCCGGAGCCGCCGGGAGCGCGGTCGCGGCCGTCGCTGCGGATTTCATAGTCCCGGCCGCCGGTTCCGGGCGCCTGATAGCGATAGGCCGTGCCCCAGGGGTCGGCGGGAACGGCGCCCTGGAGATACGGGCCGCCCCACCGCGCCGCGCCCGGCGGTGCCGAGACCAATGCCTCCAAGCCTTCGGCGGTGGTCGGATAACGGCCGTTGTCGATGCGGAACGCTTCGATCGCTTTGCGCAGCGCATCCATCTGCGCGCGCGCCGCCGTGACCTCGGAGCGCGAGATCTGGCTCATGAAGCGTGGGGCGACGATCCCGGTCAGCAATCCGATGATCAGGATCACGACCAACAACTCGAGCAACGTGAAGCCGCGCTCCGAAAGCGACGGCGTGCCCCGAGCCGAGGAACGGGCCGGATGACGGCCGAGAAGGCAACCGAAATTCATGAATCCAGGTCCGCCAGGAATTGCCAATCGCGGTAGCGGGTCGCGGGGCCGGCGGCCGGCAGGCTGTGACGTCCGTCCGTCCACGGCGCCTGCCTCAACGGCGCCGCGTCGCTGCCGCTCGCCACACCCAGCAGCGCGCCGTCGGGCCCGCGCACCAGCGTCATGGGCCGGCCCGGCAACAAAGGATCGGGGTAAGCCGCCCGCAGGTGCCGGACGGTTCGCGTGAACCGGGGGTCGACAAGCAGATCGTCCACTCGGCGCGGCAATCGCCGCTGGCCCGGCGGCAGCATCGCGTAGTAATGTTCGATGGCGCGCGCATAAGCCGTGCCCACGCGCAGCAGTTCGGCCTCATGGGCCCGTTGCACCTGGACGGCCCACACCGTTGCGATGAGCGACAGGCCGACCTCCAGCGCCGCGACGGCGGCGAGCAGCCAAAGATAAGTGAAGCCGGCCTCGCGCCGACGCGGCGAATGGTCACCATTGCGCATACGGCCTCCCGTCGCCGCCCTTGCCGGGCGCGCCGCTGTGCAGATCGTGCATGCCGCCATCCACCATCATCGGCACCCAGCCGTCGTTGCGGTCGGTCACGGGATCGACCGGGAGGTCGCGCAAATAATGGGCACCGACCAGTTCGGCCAGATCGGCGGGGTCGCGCGCGCGATCGGCGCGGAACTGATCGATGGCGTCACGCAGGGTCTTCAGGTTTTGCCGCAGCGTCAGATCCCGAACGCGGTCGATGCGCGAGACGTAGGCCGGCGCGACGAGCGACAGCAGCAAGGCGATCACGCTGAGGACGACCAGCATCTCGATCAGCGTGAACCCGCGGGCGGCGTGGCGGAGGCGCCGCAGCGGCATGCTCGCCGCCCCTCGGGGAGCTCGGGTCGATCTGCCGAGCCGCCTCGAGCCCCGGGGCGGCGTGCGCCGCATCACGCCGCTCACCATTGCGACAACGCGATGCCGTTCAGGCCGATCTCGGCGGAACGGCTGTGGACGTCGAACACGTCTTCGCCGGCTTCGGGGCGGTCGGGCGGCGAGCGGTAGCTGCGCAGGGCCCAGCCGCCGTCCGGCGACGACGCGGCGGAAGACGTCGCGAAAGGATCCTGCGGCACGCTGCGCATGAAATAAGCCGTCGTCGCCGTGCTCGTCCTGGCGCCGTCCACCAACGCCTGAAGATTCGGCGGATAGCCGGATTCGGACGACGGCTGGATCAGCCCCGCATCGGCCATGCGTTTGTACGTGTCGATCGCGTCCCGGATGGCCCACAAAGACTGCTTGAGCTCCGCCTCGCGCTCGCGCCGCGCGACCAGTTCCGCCAGCGGCAACGACAGCACGAGCAGCACCGCGAGGATGCCCAGGACGGCCAGCAGCTCGATCATCGTGAAGCCAGGCGCTGCGCGCCGGCAACGGCCGGTGCGAGCGCCTTCGGACGGCCGGGCGGCGCTCGTCGGGCAGGCCTCCGTCCTTCGGACTGCGGTGCGAGCGCCTTCGGACGGCCGGGCGGCGCTCGTCGGGCAGGCCTCCGTCCTTCGGACTGCGGTGCGAGCGCCTTCGGACGGCCGGGCG
>JBEVLR010000350.1:0-11104 GCA_040509075.1 Burkholderiaceae bacterium
GCCGTGATCAGGATGACGGGGATCGAGCGATCGAGCCCCATCACGTGCTGCAGCAGCGCCATGCCGTCCATGTGGGGCAGGCGGACGTCGGTCACGAGCACGCCGGGGAAGCCCGCGGCGAGGCTGGCCAGGCCCTGTTCGGCCGAGCCGAACGCCTCCACCTGGAAGCCGGCCAGCTCCAGCGTCTGCACCAGGCTGCGGCGCACCGCGGGGTCGTCGTCGATCAGCGCGACCTTGAATCCATCGAACATGGGGGTTGCCTTATCCTGTGGCGAGATCGAATTCGAACACGGCGCCCGAGGCCGCGGGCACCGACCGCAAGGTGCCGCCGAACTCGCGCACGATGTGCGATGAGATCACGAGCCCCAGCCCCAGCCCCTCGCCGGGCGCCTTGGTCGTGAAGAAAGGTTCGAACAGGCGCTCGCTGAGCCCCGGGGGAATGCCCGGCCCGCTGTCGATCACGCGCACCACCACGCGCTCGCCGGCGGCGGCCGCGCAGATCGACAGGCGCTTGCGCTCGGTGGCGCGCATCGCGTCCATCGCGTTGGCCATCAGGTTCACCAGCACCTGGCCGAGCCGGTGGAAATCGCACCGCACCGCCAGCGCTTCGGGGACGTCGACGACCAGCTCCACCCCTTCCTCGAGGACGCGCGAGGCGAGGATCTGGCGCGCGTTGTCGATCGACGCCGCGATGGGCAGCGAGCGATCTTCCGGCGGCGCCTTGCGGGCGAACGACTTCAGTTGCGACGTGATGCGGCCCATGCGCTCGGCCAGGCCGAGGATGGACTCGAAGTTGTCCTTCGCCTGGTGCGGCCGCTCGCGCTCCAGCAGCAGGCAACCGTTCTTCGCCAGCGCCCGCAACGCGGTCAGCGGCTGCCCGAGCTCGTGCGATATGCCGGCCGACAGCTGGCCGAGCAGCGCGAGCTTGCCCGCCTGCACCAGCTCTTCCTGGGCATGGCGCAGGACTTCTTCGGCATGCTGGCGCTCCATCACTTCATGGCGCAGGTGGTGGTTCGACGTCTCGAGTTGCGCGGTGCGCTCGAGCACCTTCGCTTCGAGCTCGTCGTTCGCGCGCTGCAGCGCGGCGCGCGTGGCCAGCTTCTGCGCGCCCACGCGGCGTCGCTGCAGCACGAGCAGCGCGAGCAGGCCCAGCGACACCGCCGCCGCGCCCGCGCTCCAGGCCGCGGTGCGCGCGTCGCGCCAGACGTCCTTCGCGCTCGTCAGGACCAGCAGCCGCCAGCCCACGCGCAGCAGCGGCCGCTCGTGCACGACCTGCATTTCGACGCCGGCCGACCGCAGGCGCGCGATGCGCACGAGCGCGACGCCGTCCCCGCGCGAAGCCTGCGGCTGCGCGAGCGAACCCAGCGGCTGCTGCTTCCAGTCGGGCACCGACGACATGATCACGATGCCGCGCGCGTCGACGACCAGGGGCTTCTCGCTCTCGGCGCGGAACGCCGAGTCGATCCAGGTCGCTTCGATGGGCTGCAGGCTGATGCGCACGACGACCGCGCCGATCGTCCGGCCGTCCTGCTGCACCGGGCGCGCGAAGCAGACCTCGGGCGCGCCCGAGGCCTGGTTGGGGGCGAACTGCTGCGCGGAGCGGCCGTGCAGCGCTTCGGCGACGCAGGGGTCCTGCGCGATGGTGCGGTCGATCGGCGAGCCGGCGCGGTACCAGTCGCTGCTGGCCAGGATGCGGCCGCCCTGGTCGACGACGGTCGCCTGCAGCGCCCCCGAACGCGCCACGAAACGCGTCAGCTTGCGGTTGATCGCGTCGCGCAGCGCGGTGGATTCGGGCGCGTGGACGAGCGCGTCGATGCGGTCGTCCTGGTCGATCAGCCCCGGCAGGTCGGCTTGCTTGTTGAGTTCGAGCTCCAGCACCGCCGCATACAGGTCGAGCTGATGCGCCACCGCGTCGTCCAGGCGTGCGAAGTCGCGCCGCTCCGACCAGACATAGGCCAGGGCGGACGACAGCGCCACGAGCGCGATCGTCGACACGCCGATCAGCAGCGGCGCGACGCGGCGCAGGGACTTCAGTCGCTTGGGATCCAAAAGTGGCCTCGGAAAGCTCGTGCGGGCTTGCCCGGCGCCGCCCCGACGAGCAAAGCGTTCGATGTTGAAGCACGAGGCGGGCCACGGTCAAGCCGAGGTTCGCGCGTGGGTGGCATTCGATACACCGATCCACGGGGATCTGTGTGGAACTTCGCACGCGGGTCGATGGCCGGCGTCGGATCGGATCGACGGGCGTCATAGGTGTGGTGCGTGTTTTTACCCGTTTTTGGGGTCATCCCGGTCGAGCTGGCACGCCGACTGCATTGTCAGACCAGGATTCGAGCAAATATTTTTCAACATTTCTGTTCCGACCATGCCACTCCCCGTAATTGAGCGCGTCAAGCGCAGCAGCAATGACAAGATCGATTCGCGCATCCTGCACGTGCTCCAGCGCGACGGGCGCATCTCCAACCTGAAGCTCGCCGAGCAGGTGAACCTGTCGCCTTCGGCCGTGCTCGAGCGGGTGCGGCGCCTCAAGCGCGAAGGCTACATCCTGGGCTATCAGGCCCGGCTCAACCGCGAGAAGCTGGGCATGGAGGTGGTGGCCTTCGTCGAGGTGCAGCTCGAGCGCATGAATTTCGAGGTGATGGAGCGTTTCGAGGGCGCGGTGCGCGAGCGGCCGGCCATCCTGGAATGCCACTTGATCGCCGGCACCTTCGATTACCTGCTGAAGGTGCTCGTGCCCGACATGCACGCCTGCCGCGAACTGGTCAGCTCCGAGATCAGCAAGCTGCCGGGCGTGCGCGAAGCCCGCGCGCATGCCGGCGTCGAGCAGACGGAACAGGGCGGCGGCGCCCCCGCGGGCGAGCAGCGGATCGATCCGATCGACCCGGTCGACGCCGCGCTGCTGCGCCTGTTGCAGGCCGACGGCCGCCTCAGCATCGCCCGCTTGGCGGAGGAACTGAACCTGACCCCGGCCGTCGTCCGCGAGCGCCTGGGGCGGCTGTCCCGCAAAGGCTTCATCCTGGGCTACGTGGCCGTCCTCAACGAAGCCAAATTCAGGTCGGGGCTGCAAGTTTTCGCCGCGATCCGCACCGAGGCGTCGGCCGTCGGCGTCGGGCATGCGCTGCGGGCGGCCGCGCAGACCTGCGGCGAGATCGTCGAGTGCCACGAGGTCACCGGCAATTTCGACTTCCTGCTCAAGACGCGCGTGGCCGACATGGGGCGCTACAACCAGCTGATCGAGTCGACCGTCTGGACGCTGGCCGGCGTGCGCGAAGTCCGGACGTACGCGGCGATCGACGAAATCAAGAACACCGCGCGCATCCCGCTGTAAGGGCGGCGGTTCCCCGATCCCGCCTCGACGCGCGATGGTGGGGACGCGCGCGCGCCGATGTCCACCGACGCGCCGTCGCCCTCGGGCGGCCGGGCGGCGCCCATTGCCCCGCTCATCGACGCGGTGACGTCCGCTGTCGCGGGACATGGGCACAATGCGCTCGCGTCGCCCCCACTCGCCCCGCCGGGGCGGGTGCGGACGATTCCCGTCCGGCATCGTCCCCGAAAGAGTCCACTCTCCCATGAGCGCCCATTCCACCCCGATCGCCCCGGCGCGCCGCGCGGCGGTCACTTTGCCCAAGCTGCGGGAGATGCGTGCCCGCGGCGAGAAGATCGCGATGCTGACCTGCTACGACGCGACCTTCGCGCAGGTGCTCGACGATGCCGGGGTGGACGCGCTGCTGGTCGGCGACTCGCTGGGCAACGTGCTGCAGGGGCGCGCCGACACCTTGTCCGTCACGCTCGCCGACATGGCCTACCACACCGAATGCGTCGCCCGCGCGCGGCCGGCCGCCTGGCTGGTCGCCGACATGCCGTTCGGCACGTACGAAAGCGGCCCGGGCCGGGCGCTGGATGCGGCCGTCGCGCTGATGCGCGCCGGCGCGCGCATGGTCAAGATCGAAGGCGGCGGCTGGACGGCGGAGATCGTCGCGCATCTGGTCGCGCGCGGCATCCCGGTGTGCGCGCACCTGGGGTTGACGCCGCAACGCGTGCACGCGATCGGCGGCTACCGGGTGCAGGGCGGCGATGCCGACGCCGCCGCGCTGATGCGCCGCGAGGCGCGCGAGCTGGCCGAAGCCGGCGCCGCGATGATGGTGTTCGAGATGGTGCCGGCCGGGCTCGCCGCCGGGATCACGGACGACAACCCGGAGCTGATGACGATCGGCATCGGCGCCGGCCCCGCCACGTCGGGCCAGGTGCTGGTGCTGCAGGACATGCTGGGCCTGGGCGCCGGCCGCAAGCCGCGCTTCGTGCGCAACTTCATGGCCGAAGGCGGCTCGATCGCCTCGGCGATCGGCCGCTATGTCGCCGCGGTGAAGGACGGCACGTTTCCCCAGGCCGACGTGCACACTTATTGAATCTCCCCGATCCCCCCGCTTTCCGCATGCAAGTCATCCACGCCATCGCCGACCTCCGGGCCGTGCTCGCCGGCTCGACCAGGACGTCCCTGGTCGCGACCATGGGCAACCTGCACGAGGGCCATGTCGCGCTCGTCCGGGAGGCGGCCCTGCACGGCTTCCCGGTGGTCGCGACGATCTTCGTCAACCGGCTGCAGTTCCTGCCGCACGAAGATTTCGCCACCTATCCCCGCACGTTGGAGCAGGACTGCCGGATGCTCGAGGCCGCCGGGTGCGACATCGTCTTCGCGCCTTCCGAAGCCGAGCTGTACCCCGAACCCCAGGGCTTCAAGGTGGCGCCGCCGGCCGAGCTCGCCGACCTGCTCGAAGGCGAATTCCGGCCGGGGTTCTTCACCGGGGTCTGCACGGTCGTGATGAAGCTGTTCCAGTGCGTCCAGCCCGCGGTGGCGGTGTTCGGGAAGAAGGATTACCAGCAGTGGATGATCGTCTCGCGGATGGCGCGGCAGTTCGCGTTGGCCACCGAGATCATCGGCGTGCCGACGAGCCGCGCCGGCGACGGCCTGGCCTTGTCGTCGCGCAACGGTTATCTGGACGCCGCCCAGCGGGCGCAAGCCGTCGCGCTGCCGCGCGCGCTGCATGCGGTGGCGGCGGCCCTTCGCGAAGGGGCGGCGGGCGTCGCCGCGGTCGAGCAGGCTCAGCGCGAGGCGCTGGCCGGACGCGGCTGGAAAGTCGACTATGTCAGTGTCCGCCGCCGCAGCGACCTGCTGCCGCCCACGCCTGCCGACCTGGCCGCCAAGCAGCCGCTGGTCGTGCTCGGAGCGGCGCGGCTGGGCACGACGCGCCTGATCGACAACCTCGAATTCGAGCTCTGAAACGCGCACGGACGGGCGACTGAGGCAAAATCGGGGCATGAACGCACCTGTCTCCCCGATCCACATCCAGCGCCGCGGCGCGGCCGCGTGCGGCGCGGGCCATGCGACGGGCCAGCGGTGGCCCGTCGATGCCGTCGAAGCCCTGTTCGCCCTGCCGTTCAACGACCTGATCCTGCGGGCGCAGGCGGTGCACCGCGAGCATTTCGAGCCGAACCAGGTCGAGCTGGCGACGCTGCTGTCGATCAAGACGGGCGGCTGTCCCGAGGATTGCGGCTACTGTCCGCAGTCGGTGCATTACGACACCGGCGTCGAGGCCAGCAAGCTGATGGACGTGCAGGCGGTCGCCGCCGCCGCGCGCACCGCCAAGGAACACGGCGCGACGCGCTTTTGCATGGGCGCGGCCTGGCGCGCCCCGAAAGACCGCGACATCGAGGCCGTCTCGGCCATCGTCCGCGAGGTGAAATCGCTGGGCCTCGAAGCCTGCTGCACGCTCGGCATGCTGTCCGAGACGCAGGCCAAGTCGCTCAAGGATGCCGGCCTCGACTACTACAACCACAACCTCGACACCGCGCCGGAAGCCTACGGGCGCATCATCTCCACGCGCGACTACCAGGATCGCCTCGACACGCTGGGCCACGTCCGCGAAGCGGGCATCTCCGTCTGCAGCGGCGGCATCGTCGGCATGGGCGAGACCCGCCGGGAACGCGCCGGCCTCGTCGCGCAGCTCGCCAATCTCGACCCCTATCCGGAATCGGTGCCGATCAATGAATTGGTGAAGGTCGAAGGCACGCCGATGGCCGAGGCCGAAGATCTCGACCCGCTCGAATTCGTCCGCACCATCGCCGTCGCCCGCATCACGATGCCCAAGGCGCGGGTCCGCTTGTCGGCCGGGCGCCAGCAGATGAGCGACGCCGTGCAGGCGCTGTGCTTCCTGGCCGGCGCGAATTCGGTGTTCTACGGCGAGAAACTGCTGACCACCGGCAATCCGGACGTCGAAAAGGATCGCGCCCTGTTCGAAAAACTGGGCATGGCGACGGGCCCCAGCCGTCACGCCTGACCCCAGCACGCCCCCCCGCGCATCCGCCCTCGGTCCCCAACGACCGAGGGCGGAGTTTCATGCATCGACGAAGGCCCGCTCGATGACGAAATCGCCGGGCGTCGTCGTGTTGCCTTCGTTGAACCCGCGCGCTTCCATCATCCGTTTCAAGTCGCGCAGCATCTCGGGGCTGCCGCAGATCATCACCCGATCCTCGGCCGGATTCAGCAGGGGAACGCCGAGGTCCGAGGCGATCTTGCCGCTTTCCAGCAGCGTGGTGATGCGGCCGGTGTTGCGGAACGGCTCGCGCGTGACCGTCGGGTAGTAAAGCAGCCTGCCGTTCAGGATTTCGCCGAGGAATTCGTGCTTCGGCAGGTGCTCCTCGATGAAGTCGTGGTACGCCAGCTCGTTGACCTGGCGCGTGCCGTGCACCAGCACCACCTGTTCGAAGCGCTCGTAGGTCTCGGGATCGCGGATCACGCTCAGGAACGGCGCGACGCCGGTGCCGGTCGACAGCAAGTACAGCCGTTTGGCCGGCAGCAGGTAGTCGATCAGCAGCGTGCCGGTGGGTTTGCGGCCCACGATGACCACATCGCCCACCTGGATGTGCTGCAGCCGCGACGTCAGCGGGCCGTCCGGCACCTTGATCGACAGGAATTCGAGGTGTTCCTCGTAATTCGCGCTGACGATCGAGTAGGCGCGCAGCAACGGCTTGCCGTCTTCCTTGCGCAGCCCGATCATCGTGAAATGGCCGTTCGAGAAACGCAGCGACGGGTCGCGCGTCGTGGTGAAGCTGAACAGGCGGTCGGTCCAGTGGTGCACGCTTAGCACGCGCTCTTCGTTGAAAGCACTCATGGTTGGGAGTAAGTCGGAAAAGCGCTACGCGACGGCGTCAGCGGCGGGAAAACCCGCCATTGTCTCATCGCGACCGGCGATCGGCGGCGCATAAGCTCACGATTCATCCCCGCCGCGGAGGCGCCCGGCGCCCGGCGCGGTTGTTGCGGCAGATCAGGACGCCTATAGTCCCCTTCAATGAGAAGGGCGTGCGGGTCGGCCGTGTCGCATGGGCTCGTCGCGCCGCTCCTTCGCCGAGGAAATCCGCCATGAGTGTTTCCCGCGCCAGTTTTCACTGGGACGACCCGCTGCTGCTGCTGGAACAGCTGACCGACGACGAGCGCATGGTCGCCGATTCGGCGCGCGCGTATTGCCAGGGCAAGCTCGCACCGCGGGTGCTGGAAGCTTTCCGCCACGAAAGGACGGATCCGTCGATCTTCGCGGAAATGGGCGCGCTCGGCCTGCTGGGCCCGACGATCCCCGAGGAGTACGGTGGCGCCGGCCTGAACCAGGTCGGCTACGGCCTCATCGCACGCGAGGTCGAGCGCGTCGATTCCGGCTACCGCTCGATGCTCAGCGTGCAAGGCTCGCTCGTGATGGTGCCGATCCACGAGTTCGGCAGCGAGCAGGCGAAACGTAAATACCTTCCGCGGCTGGCCGCCGGCGAATCGATCGGCTGCTTCGGCCTGACCGAGCCGGACCACGGCTCCGACCCGGGCGGCATGGTCACGCGCGCGCGCCGGGTCGACGGCGGCTATGCGCTCACGGGCGCCAAGATGTGGATCACCAATTCGCCGATCGCCGATGTGTTCGTCATCTGGGCGAAGGACGACGACGACGCGATCCGCGGCTTCGTGCTGGAGCGGGGCTGGGAGGGCCTGTCCGCGCCGCCGATCCACGGGAAGGTGGGGCTGCGCACGAGCGTCACGGGCGAGATCGTGATGGACGAGGTGTTCTGTCCCGACGAGAACGCTTTCCCCGACGTGCGTGGGCTGAAGGGGCCGTTCAAGTGCTTGGATTCGGCGCGCTACGGCATCGCCTGGGGCGCGCTCGGCGCGGCCGAGGACTGCTGGCATGTCGCGCGCCGCTACGTGCTCGATCGCAAGCAATTTGGCCGGCCTCTCGCGGCCAACCAGTTGGTGCAGAAGAAGCTGGCCGACATGCAGACCGAGATCGCGCTGGGCCTGCAGGGCTGCCTGCGGCTCGGCCGCATGAAAGACGGGGGCACGGCGTCGGCGGAGATCACGTCGATCATGAAGCGCAACTCGTGCGGCAAGTCGTTGGAGATCGCCCGCGCGGCCCGCGACATGCTCGGCGGCAACGGCATCTCCGACGAGTTCGGCATCGCGCGCCACCTGGTCAATCTCGAGGTGGTCAACACCTACGAGGGGACGCACGACATCCATGCGCTGATCCTGGGACGCGCGATGACCGGTTTGTCGGCGTTTTAGGGATGGCCGCCCGGCGCGCCCCGCTCCCCACCCCCGAGGGGTTCAGGCCGGCTCCGCTGCGGAGAGGCGCATGACGCCGCCGCGTTCGCTCGCGGGCGTCAAGGTGCTCGACCTGTCGCGCGTGCTCGCGGGGCCGTGGGCCGGGCAGTTGTTGGCCGATCTGGGCGCGGATGTCGTGAAGCTCGAGCGGCCGGGCACGGGCGACGACACGCGCGCGTGGGGGCCGCCGTGGCTGACGCGGCCGGACGGCACGCCGACGGGCGACGCGGCCTACCATTCCTGCGCGAACCGCAACAAGCGCTCCGTCGTGGCCGACCTGGCGACCGTGGACGGCTGCGCGCTGGTGCGCCGGCTCGCGCTCGAGGCCGACGTCGTGCTGGAGAACTTCAAGGTCGGCGGCCTCGAGCGGCATGGCCTCGACTACCCGAGCCTGAAGGCGCTCAAGCCCGGCCTGGTCTATTGTTCGATCACCGGCTTCGGCCAGTCGGGCCCTTATGCGGAGCGCGCCGGCTACGATTTCCTGATCCAGGGGATGGGCGGTTTGATGAGCGTCACCGGCCGCGGCGACGGCGAGGAGGGGGCCGGGCCGCAGAAGGTCGGCGTCGCGCTGACCGACATCTTGACCGGGCTCTACGCGACCGTCGGCATCCTGGCCGCGCTCGCGCACCGGGATCGCACCGGCGAAGGCCAGCGGATCGATCTGGCGCTGCTCGACGTGCAGGTCGCATGCCTGGCGAATCAGGCGGCGAACTACCTGGTCGGCGGCGGCGTGCCGCGCCGGATGGGCAACGCGCATCCCAACATCGTGCCGTACGAGGACTTCCCGACGGCCGACGGCGACATGATCCTGGCGGTCGGCAATGACGGCCAGTTCGCGAAGTTCTGCGAGATCGCCGGCAGGCCGGCGTTGGCGTGCGATGGACGCTTCGCGACCAACGCGGCGCGTGTGGCCCACCGCGCCGAGCTGATCCCGCTGTTGCGCCGCGAAACCGTGATGCGCACCACGCGCGAATGGATCGCGGCGCTCGAGCCGGCGGGCGTCCCGTGCGGCCCGATCAATCGCCTGGACGAAGTATTCGCCGATCCGCAGGTGATCGCGCGCGGCCTGCGCATCGACCTGCCGCACGCGGTCGCCGGCCGCGTGCCGGGCGTCGCGAACCCGATCCGGCTGTCGGCGTCGCCGGTCGCCTACGATCGCGGCCCGCCGGCGCTGGGCGAGCACACGGCCGAAGTGCTGGCCGAGTGGCTGGGCATCGCGCGCTGACGCGCCGTCACTCGCCTTCGGCGTCCTGTTCGTCCGTCGGATCGGCGGCGGCGGGGACGCGGTAGGACTCGGTCGCCCACGCGCCGAAATCGCCGTTCTTGCAGCGCGCGCTGCAAAAGGGGCGCGACGGGTTCGACGGCCCGTATTTGCAGGGCTTCCGGCAGGCCGGGCAGGTGATGTCGCGCTCCGGGCCGCGCAGGCCGGGCGGGGTCGCGGATCCGCTCATGCGCAGCCTCAGGCGCAGAGCGCGAGCTCGAAGCCCAGGTCGTCGACGAAGGGCCGCAGCCGGCCTTCCGCGTCGGCTTTCATCAGGCGGATGGACACCATCAGCCGATGGCCGCTGATCTCGGGCACCAAATCGGCTTCGACGGGCAGCTTGGCGCGCAGCAAATGGTAGGTGCGGGTCGCGGGCAGGCTTTGCTGGTATTGGCCGCCGCTGGCGATGACCTTGTGCGGCACGCCGGATTCGCGCAGCAGGCTCAACAGCAGGTGCAGCGCGACCGACAGCGGCGCCAGCGTCTCCGTCCAGCGCGCGAGGTCTTCGCGCCGCCGCCCGGGCGAGTGCTGTTGCCAGGCGAAATACGCGGGGAGGTCGAAGGCGCAGGTGCCGCCGGGAATGCAGATGCGGCTGCGGATGCTCATCAGCCATTCGTTGGCGGTCAACGCCTGGCCGGCCTTGCCCGGCGACTCGTTCAGGTCCTTGAAGGCCGCGTCGATGCGCTGGATCACGGCATCCAGCGCGGCTTCGGAGATCGCCGGGTTGCCGCGGTAACCCGACAACAAGCCTTTGTGGCGGTCGAGCTCCTTCAGCACGTCGGACTTCAGGTCGGCGCGCGCCGCGACGTCCATGATCTCGAACATCGACGCGAGCGCGTAGTGGTGGTCGACCGGATCGTCGCGCGCGACGAGCCCGGCCATGCGGTCGAACAGGTGCTCGAGGCGAAGCATCGTGCGGATGCCTTCGTTGAACGGGTATTCGTAAAGGACCAAGGCGTTCTCGAGTTCGGCTGTGCTGCAAAAGCGCGTGAGCGCGATTGTTTCATACGCGTCGCGCCGCGGCGTCCGACCGGCCGCGATCTGGGCGCCGTCCTACAAGCGCCGCGGGCCGCTGCGCGCGCGGACGGACGCCGTCACCCGCACATCGCCCAGGCGGCCCACAGGCGGTCGACCGAAGCGTCGAGCTCGGCGATCGGGATGCCGTCGTTGAAGATCACCGCGTCCGCGATGGCGCGGCGGCGATCGCG
>JBEVLR010000351.1:0-3630 GCA_040509075.1 Burkholderiaceae bacterium
TCGTGCTCGCCGGCAATTCCACCGGGAACGTCACCACCAGGCGCGGGTCGCCTTGCCGCGTGCGGTCCATGAGCTGCGCGTAGATCGTCTCCGGCGTGTCGTGCCGCACGCGCTGCGCGGTCTTGCTGTCGAAGAGCTCGGTGGCGCGCGCGAACAGCAGCTTCAGGTGGTCGTTCAGCTCCGTCATCGTGCCGACCGTGGAGCGCGAGCTGCGCACCGGGTTGGTCTGGTCGATCGCGATCGCGGGCGGCACGCCGTCCACGCGGTCGACCGCGGGCCGGTCCATCCGGTCGAGGAACTGGCGCGCATACGCCGAGAACGTCTCGACGTAGCGCCGCTGGCCCTCCGCGTACAGCGTGTCGAAGACGAGGCTGGACTTGCCCGATCCGCTCGGGCCGGTCACCACGGTGAGTTCGCCGGTCCGGATGTCCAGGTCGACGTTCTTCAGATTGTGCTGCCGCGCGCCGCGAATGCGGATGAGCCCGCTCATGGAGGGTCCTTTGGAAGCCAGGCCGAAGATTCTAGGGTCGCCGCCCATCCGCCCGCGGCGGCCGTTTTTTGGCCTTGCGCGGCGTCGGACGTTGCTTGAATCCGCGGCCCTCCGCCCCAGTGTTCATCCCGTCCCGGGGGCACGCGGTTTGCCCGCCGTTAGGATATGGGCGTCGTCGTTGCCGCCGGCCCGCCGATCGACCGCCATGACCGCGCCCCCGACCCGAACGCTCTCCCCGCCCGAATTCGAACCGCTGCCGGCGCCCGCCGCCCTCAACGGCGAATCGCCGTTCTGGCATCCGCGCGAGCAGGCGCTGTACTGGGTCGACATCCCCGGCCGCACGCTGAACCGCTTCGCGCCGAAGACCGGCGAGCACCGGGCATGGCCGTTCCCGTCGGAGGTCGCATGCGCCGCGCCGCGGCCCGACGGCGGGGTGCTGGCGGCCATGCGCGACGGCATCTTCCACATCGACTTGACGACCGGCGAGCGCCACCGGATCGTGCGGGCCCCGTACGACCAGGGGAAACTGCGCTTCAACGACGGCAAGGCCGATCCGCAAGGGCGCTTCTGGATCGGCACGATCCACGACGAGCGGCTGCCCCGCGGATCGCTGTACTGCCTGACGCCCGACAGCCTCGACCGCATCTTCGACGACGTCGCCAACAGCAACGGCCTCGCCTGGAGCCCGGACGGCGGCACGATGTACTGGACCGACACCAAGCTCGCCGCCGTTTTCGCGTTCGATTTCGAGCCTCAAAGCGGCAACGTGTCGCGCCGGCGCGTCTTCGCCAGCTTTCCGCCGAAGCCGCGGGACGGGCCGCCGGCCGAATACGGCGGCCGGCCCGACGGCGGCGCGGTCGACAGCGAGGGCTGCTATTGGGCCGCCTGCTTCGAGGGCCAGCGCCTCGCGCGCTTCGCGCCGGACGGCGAGCTGCTGCAGTCGATCGCGCTGCCCGTGCGCTGCCCGACCATGCCGTGCTTCGGCGGCGACGACCTGCGCACGCTGTACGTGACGACCTCGCGCCAGAACCGGCCCGCCGCCGAACTCGCGCTGCAGCCCTGGGCCGGACGCGTGCTGCGCGCGCGCGTGGAGGTGGCCGGGCTGCCGACGAATTTCGCCGACGTCTGACGGCGCTCGCGGCGGCGTCGGCCCGGGCGGCTATATTTGCGCCGGCACTTCGGCGCCGCGGCCGATCGGCGTGGCCGAGCGCGCGAAGTGGCCGGCCGCGAACCTTCAAACCGCGCACGACTCACGAAAGGCGAAAATGCTCACCAAGCCCCGGGCCGCGCTCGCGCTGGCATTGCTCCTCCCGCTGCTGAACGGCTGCGGCATCGACGACATCGACGCCGGCCACGTGCGCCTCGTCAACGCGACGACCGAATTCGGCACGATGGACTTGTACGAGTCCACGACCGAGCTGTCCGGCGGCACCGCCAGCAACGCGGTCGGCGCCTATCAGGACGTGGACAAGGGCCAGGCCGTCTTCAACGTGAAGAACGGGGGCTCCAGCAGCACGTCGGCGACGACGACGCAGACCGTCTCGAAGGACGCCCACTACACGATCGTCGCCTTCGTCAACGCGAACGCGCTGCAGACCGCGTGGCTGACCGACGACGAACCGACGCCCGACCCGGGCGTCGCGAAGCTGCGCGTCTTCAACGCCGCGCCGGGCGAGGCCGCGGGAGTCGACGTCTACGTGACGACCAACGCGTGCGGCGCGCTGACCATCGCCGACACCGCCGTCGCGTCCGACGTGACCGGGCTGCAGGGCAGCTACAGCGACCTGACCGCGGCCGCGGGTGGCGTCACCGCCAACATCTGCGTGACGGCCACGGGCGACAAGGGCGACCTGAGGCTGGCGATCCCGTCGCTGACGCTGACGAACCGGCAGGTCGCCACGCTGATCCTCACCAAGACCGCGGGCGGCATCCTGATGAACGGCCTGCTGCTGAACCAGCAAGGCACGCTGACCGGCTATCCGAACAGCAGCGCGCGCGTGCGCCTGGTCGCGGACGCGGCGGGCGCGGGCCTGGTCGCCGCCACCTTCAACGGCACCGACCTGGGCAGCAGCGCGTCGCCGAACGTCGGCTCGTACACGACGGTGGGCGCCGGCCCGGTCACGCTCGGGCTGACGATCAACGGCACCGCGGTCGGCGCCGCGGCGCTGAGCACCGCGGCCGGCGGCGACTACACGCTGCTGGTGGCCGGCAGCGTCGCGAGCCCGACGATCGCGCTGCTGGCCGACGACAACATCGCCTCGACCAGCACCTCGCTGCCGGTGTCGATGCGGCTGGTCAACGGGCTCAACGGCGTCGGCGGCGCGGCCACGCTGACCGCCAACGGCTCGGTGATCGGCGGCGGCACCGCGTTCGGCGCCGCGTCGGCGTACACCAACGTCGCGGCGAGCGCCGGCGTCGCGGAGCTGACCGCCAAGTCGGGCGGCGCCACGCTCTGGGACGTGACCGCGCAGACGCTGACCTCCGGCAACGTCTACACGGTGTTCCTGCTCGGCGACGCCGCACCGGCCTCGTCGATCGACGGCGAGCTGCGCGCCGACAATGACTGACCGGCCGGCACCGCCCGCCACGGCGCGGATGGCCCGCCCGTCATGACCGCCGCCGCGCCCGGCGGCGCCGACGCCAACCTGTACGCCGCGCTGCGCGCGCACTTCCCGCCGGCGCTCGACGACGTCGCGATCGAGACCGCCGACGCGCCCGGCGCCGGCATGCCGTTCGAGCCGCTGCGCTACACGTGGCGCGACCTGGAGAGCGCCAGCGCGCGCATCGCCGCCCTGTTCGCCGATCTGGCGCTGCCGCCCGGCGCGCGGGTGCTGATCCAGGTCGACAAGTCGGTCGAGGCCGTGATGCTCCACCTCGGCGCGCTGCGCGCGGGGCTGGTGGTCGTGCCCCTGAACGCCGCGTACCAGGCGGGCGAGATGGACCATTTCATCGACGACGCCGCGCCCGCGCTGGTCGTCTGCGCCCCGCGCCACTTCACGTGGATCAGCCGCCTCGCGTTCGCGCGCGGCGTGCGCACGGTGCTCACGCTCGGCGACGACCGCGGCGGCAGCCTGCTCGAGCGCGCCGCGCAGATGGGCGACGCCTTCGACACCGTGCCGCGCGCGGCCGGCGACGTCGCC
>JBEVLR010000352.1:0-4676 GCA_040509075.1 Burkholderiaceae bacterium
ACGAAGTCGGCGATCACGCCGTCCTTCATCGGGCGGATGGCCTCGATGTTGCCCGGCACCTTGCCGAGCATCGCCTTGGCTTCCTTGCCGACGGCCTGGATGATCTTCTTGCCGTGCGGGCCGCCTTCGTGGCGGATCGAGACCACCGAGGGTTCGTCGAGGACGATGCCCTTGCCGCGGACGTAGATCAGCGTGTTGGCGGTGCCGAGGTCGATCGCGAGATCGGTCGAGAAGTAGCGGCGCAGGGATGAGAACATTGGCGGGAGCGGATGCGGGGTCGGCGTCTTGCGGGGGGTTGGAGCGACTCAGGCCGTCCGGCGGACGCGCCGGACTTCGGCACCACGGACGGCAGGGGCCTGGAGCCGATGTGCCCGGGGCGGGGTGCCGAACCTGGAAACGGGCATCGCTGGAGGCCGCAATGACGCTTGAATGGGGTGTTGATCGGAAAACGCCTGGCCACCTTGTGCAACCGTGTGCGTGCAGCTCCGAATTAACCGAGGATAATACCTCAAGCGCCCCCTTGGACGACCCCGTATGCATGTCGTAACTTTTTGGGGTCGCGCCTCTCGCCAACACGGCGCGGCGGCACCGCTCGCGCAGCGCGCCGCCCGCCGGCCAAGCCGGAATCCCCCATGCCCATGTCCCCCGAAGACGTCAGCCGCATCGCCCATCTCGCGCGCCTCGAGCTGTCGCCCATCGAAGGCGCGGCGATGCAGAGTTCGCTGAACGACTTCTTCAAGATCGTCGAGCAGATGAGCGCCGTCGACACCTCCGGGCTCGAACCGCTGCACACGCCGCTGTCGGCGATCGGCGAGGTCGAGCTGCGCCTGCGCCCCGACGCCGTCACCGAGCCCGACCTGCGCGAACGCAACATGGCCAATGCGCCGCTGGCCGAGGACGGCTTGTTCTTGGTGCCGAAAGTGATTGAATGAAGCCCCCACGCTCGCTGACGCTCGCTGCCCCCCGAGGGGGCCGGCCGCGTACGGACCGGCGCAGCCGGATCCGTCGCTCCCTTGAACTTCGTGCCTCGTCCTCGAGCGGCGGCGCCGGGACGGCCGGGCCTGTGCGTCGCTCCCTTGAACTTCGTGCCTCGTCCTTGAGCGGCGGCGCCGGGACGGCCGGGCCTGTGCGTCGCTCCCTTGAACTTCATGCCTCGTCCTCGAGCGGCGGCGCCGGGACGGGGAGGTCCCCAGGTTCGCCGGCGCTCGCGCCGCCGTCTGCAGGACGGAGGGTCGTCCAGTGAGCGCGAAGGAGCTGCATACGCTGGGCGTGGCCGAACTGGGCCGCGCGATGGACGCGAAAGAAGTTTCCAGCGTGGAGGTGACGCAGGCGCTGCTGGCGCGCGCGCAGGCCGACACGCATGGCGCCTTCCTGGTCGTGGACGCCGCCGGTGCGCTCGCCGCCGCGCGGGCGGCCGATGGAAAGCGCGCGGCGGGCGCGACCGGCCCGTTGCTGGGCGTGCCCATCGCCCACAAGGACATCTTCGTCACCGAGGGCGTGCCCACCACCGCGGGCTCGAAGATGCTCGAAGGCTACGGGAGCCCGTTCGACGCCACCGTCGTCGCGCGGCTGAAGGCGGCCGGCGCGCTGTCGCTCGGCAAGCTCAATTGCGACGAATTCGCGATGGGCTCCGCCAACGAGAATTCCGCCTACGGCATCGTGCGCAACCCGTGGGACGTGCAGCGGGTGCCCGGCGGCTCGTCCGGCGGCTCCGCGGCCGCGGTGGCCGCGCAGCTCGTGCCCGCCGCCACCGGCACCGACACCGGCGGCTCGATCCGCCAACCCGCCAGCTTCACCGGCGTGACCGGGATCAAGCCGACCTACGGCGTGTGTTCGCGCTTCGGCATGATCGCGTTCGCGTCCAGCCTCGACCAGGCCGGCCCGCTCGCGCGTTCGGCCGAGGACTGCGCGCTGCTGCTGTCGGCGATGAGCGGCTTCGACGAGCGCGACGCCACCAGCGTGCAACGCCCGCCGCAGGATTTCCATGCCCAGATGCTCGCCGCCCGCGAAGGCGCGACGCCCGCCCGCCCGCTCGCGGGCCTGCGGATCGGCTTGCCGAAGGAATTCTTCCCCGCCGCGCTCGCCGCCGACGTCGGCGACCGGGTGCGCGCCGCGCTCGCCGAGATGGAGACGCTGGGCGCGACGCTGGTCGACGTGTCGCTGCCGCGCACCGAGCTGTCCATCCCCGTGTACTACATCATCGCGCCGGCCGAGGCGAGCTCCAACCTGAGCCGCTACGACGGCGTGCGCTACGGGCATCGGGCCGGGCGCTGCGACGACCTGATGGACATGTACAAGAAATCGCGCTCCGAGGCGTTCGGCCCCGAGGTGAAGCGGCGGATCATGATCGGCACCTACGTCCTGAGCCACGGCTACTACGACGCGTACTACCTGCAGGCGCAGAAGCTGCGCCGCATGATCGCGGACGATTTCCAGGCCTGTTTCCGCCAATGCGACCTGATCGCCGGCCCGGTGGCGCCGACCGTCGCATGGAAGCTCGGCGAACAGGGCGACGATCCCGTCAAGGCCTATCTCGCCGACATCTTCACGCTGCCCGGCTCGCTCGCCGGACTGCCGGGCATGAGCGTGCCGGCCGGGCTCGCGAGCCCGGAAAGCGGCGGCATGCCCGTCGGCCTGCAGCTGCTGGGCAACTACTTCGCGGAAGGGCAACTGCTTCACGCCGCGCACTGCCTGCAGCAGGCCACGGATTTCCATGCCCGCCGGCCAAGATGACAGCGGGTTGCGTCGCCGGCCAAGCGCGTCAACGGATTTTCCCGATGGGAGACAGTGCCTCATCATGAGTAAGCTCATCCGCGGCTACGAAGTCGTGATCGGTTTCGAGACCCACACGCAGCTGTCGACCGTCAGCAAGATCTTCTCGGGCGCGCCCACCGAGTTCGGCGCCGCGCCGAATTCCCAGGCCTCCGCGGTCGATCTCGCGCTGCCCGGCACGCTGCCGGTGCTCAACCGCGGCGCGGTCGAGCGCGCGATCCGCTTCGGGCTGGCGGTGGGCGCGACGATCGCGCCGCTGTCCATCTTCGCCCGCAAGAACTATTTCTACCCCGACCTGCCCAAGGGCTACCAGATCAGCCAGTACGAGATCCCGGTCGTGCAGGGCGGCGCCGTGCCGTTCACGCACGAGGGCGCGCAGCGCGCCGTGCGCCTGACGCGCGCGCACCTGGAGGAAGACGCCGGCAAGTCGCTGCACGACGGCCGCGCCGGCATGTCGGGGATCGACCTGAACCGCGCCGGCACGCCGCTGCTGGAGATCGTCACCGAGCCCGACATGCGCTCGTCGGGGGAAGCCGTCGATTACGCGAAGGCGCTGCATGCGCTCGTGACCTGGCTGGGCATCTGCGACGGCAACATGCAGGAAGGCTCGTTCCGCTGCGACGCGAACGTCTCGGTGCGCAGGCCGGGCCAGCCGTACGGCACGCGGCGCGAGATCAAGAACCTGAACAGCTTCCGCTTCCTGCAGCAGGCGATCGACTACGAGATCAACTGGCAGATCGGCGAGATCGAGGACGGCCGCCGCATCCAGCAGGCGACCGTGCTGTTCGATCCCGACAGCGGCGAGACGCGGGCCATGCGCAGCAAGGAAGACGCGCAGGACTACCGCTATTTCCCCGACCCCGACCTGCCGCCGCTGGTGATCGCGGTCGAATGGATCGATCGGGTCCGGGCCGGGATGCCTGAACTGCCGCGCGCGATGGCCGAGCGCTTCCAGCGCGACGACGGCCTCGCCGAAGCCGATGCGGCGCTGATGACGCAATCGCTGGCGACGGCGCGCTTCTACGAAGCCGCGCGCGCCGCCGGTGCGCCGGCGAAACCGATCGCCAACTGGGTGATGGGCGAAATGTCGCGGCGGCTGAACGCCGAGGGCAAGGACATCGCGCAAAGCCCGGTCGACGCCGCGCTGCTGTCCGCGCTGATCGGGCGCATCCAGGACGGCACGATCTCGAACAGCGCCGCGCGCCAGGTCTTCGATGCGCTGTGGACGCGCGAGGCGGGCACCGCGGGCGACGTCGACGCGACGATCGCCGCGCTGGGCCTGAAGCAGATGAGCGACGCCGGCGAGCTCGAAACGATCATCGACGCGGTGCTGGCCGCCAACCAGAAGTCGGTGGACGAATTGCGCGCCGGCAAGGACAAGGCCTTCCAGGCGCTGGTGGGCCAGGCGATGAAGGCCAGCAAAGGCAAGGCCAACCCGGCCCAGGTCAACGAACTGCTGAAAAAGAAATTGTCCGGCGGCTGAGCGGCCTGAGCCGCCCCTCGGGGCCGATGCGGCTCGGCGGTCCGGCCCAACTCTCTCGGGCGGCGCGCGCCTTCGGGCGGCCGGGCGGCGCTCATCGGGCTACCCTCCGTGCTGCGCACTTCGGCGCGCGCCTTCGGGCGGCCGGGCGGCGCTCATCGGGCTACCCTTCGTGCTGCGCACTTCGGCGCGCGCCTTCGGGCGGCCGGGCGGCGCTCATCTCGCCGCGCCAGCCGCCGACGCCGGCTCGAACTGCTGCAGCGCGTCCGATTTGAGGAAGCACTGCAGCGTCTCGTCGCCGTGCTTGAACGTCATTTCGCGCTGTTTCGTGACGACGCTGACGCCGGCTCGGGCGTTGACGTAGCGGGCCTCGTGCGCGTCGCGCACGCGCGCGACGCGCCAATCCCGGCCTTCGAAATGGATC
>JBEVLR010000353.1:0-9184 GCA_040509075.1 Burkholderiaceae bacterium
ATCCAATTTCCCCAATTCCGGGTCATGGATGCCATCTCTATATGACTCAGGTGCATTTTCGATTGATTGAAATTCTGTTAATGTTTTGGAGTGATCAGTGACGACCACAACACCATAATAATTAAATCCAATATCTTGAATAAAACTTGTGACCTTTTTTGATAAATCAAAAATTGATTGTGAATGCATCACATCAATACATTGAGTTTGCAATTTTGATTTAGTCATACGTCTATTAAAATTAAGCCAAATTAATTTAATATTTGGCGTTTTTACACAACCAAAGTCCAACACCCCACAAAGCCACCCCAGCCAAAACAACACACCCCCCCAAACCCGGCGCGATATCGATCAGATGAATCGGCACCCCCTTCAGAACCCGATTCATGAGCGTCGTTTGAGCGAGGCCTGGCACCCAAAGGCTCCAGGTGGATTCGCCGTCCTGGCCGAAGAGGTTGGTCAGGGGGGCCAGTGAAATGGCGAGGGTCAGGACGATGTTGTTGGCCTGCGCTTCTTTCACGCTTTTGCAGCGGATCGCGATGGCCATCATCAGCGCGGACAGGGCGGCGGCGAGGGGGGCCAGTAGGGCGATGAACCAGGCGGCTTCGGCCCAGCCGAAACGGAACAGGGCGGCGAGGGATTCGCTGCGCAGCAGGCGTTGGGCGGGCATGAAGCTGAGGCAGGACAGCGCAGCGATCATCAGGCCGACGCAGGACACCGCGATCCATTTGCCCAGCACGAGCGACCCGCGTGCGGCGGGCGTGGCGAGCAGGGGCTCGAGAGAGCCGCGTTCGCGTTCACCGGCGGTGGTGTCGAGGGCGGCGTTGAGCGCCCCATAGACGACGGCCATCAGGACGAAGTAGGGCAGCATGCCAGTGAGCTGGGCGGCGCGGGAGGCGTTGTCGGCGACGTCGTGTTCGTCGAGGCCCGAGACGCTCATCAGCTCGGGCGTGACGCCGCGTGCGATCAGGCGCAGGCCGGCTTGTTCCTGGTTGAAGCCTTGCAGCAGCCGTTCGATGCGCGTCACGTCGCCTTGCGCGCCGCTGCTGGCGCTGTTGTAGATCAATTCGATGCGGGGCGCTTCGCCGTGCGCGAGCTCGTCTTCGAAATGCGCAGAAATCACGACCACCGGATCGATGAGCTTGTTGTCTTTCAGCCGCCTCTGCCAATCGGGCGGCGCGGGCTTGGCGAGGTAGGTCTGGCGTTCGAGGAAATTGCGCAGCGACGGCGCCTGTTCCAGGCCGATCGCGACGATCTCGCGGGACTCGGCCCGCTTTTCGAACCGGTCGACGAGGGCGGACAGCATCACCAGCACCAGCGGGCCCATCGCGATGGACGTGACGAACACCACCATCAACGTGCGGCGGTCGCGCAAGGCGTCTTTCAGCTCCTTCGCGAAAACGATCAGGATCGCGCGCCACGCGCTCATCGCGGAGGCTCCTCCGGGGCAAGGCGCGAATGGCCTTCCGGGCCGAAGGCCAGGCGGACGAACGCGTCCTCGAAATCGTCGCAGCCCGCTTGCGCGCACAGGCTGTCGACGGTGCCTTCGGCGACGCGGCGGCCGCGCGAAACGACGACGACGCGGTCGCACAGCCGTTGCACTTCCTGCATGATGTGTGTGGAGAAGACGATGCATTTGCCGGTTTCGCCGCGCAGCACGCGCAAGGCCTCGCGCAGGGCGCGCGTGGCGATGACGTCGAGCCCGTTGGTCGGCTCGTCGAGCACGATGTTGGCCGGGTCATGCACCAGGGCTCGGGCGAGCGCGGTCTTCATGCGCTCGCCCTGGCTGAAGCCTGCGGTGCGGCGGTCGAGCAGCCCGCGCATGTCGAGCAGCGTCGCCAGGCGCTCGCAATGGGCGTTCGCCTGATCGGCGGGGACGCCATGCAGCCGGCCGTGGTAGACGATGTTTTCGCGCGCCGTCAGCCGGGGGTAGAGGCCGCGCGCGTCGGACAGCACGCCCAGGCGGGCGCGCACGGCCTGCCCCTCCAGGCGCACGTCGCGGCCGTCGACGCGAAGGGTGCCGGCATCGGGGGTCACGAGGCCCACCAGCATGCGCAGGCTGGTGGTCTTGCCGGCGCCGTTGGGGCCGAGCAGGCCGGTGACCGCGCCGTCCGGCGCCTGCAGCGACAGGTCGTCGACCGCCACCACGGTGCGCGCGCGGCGCCCGCGGCCGGTGGTGAACTGCTTGCGCAGGTGCTCCATCACGATCATTTCGTGATCTTCGCGAGGTCATCGCCGAAGCCGCGCGGGTCGTTGGGCGCCGAGGCGGGCCGTGCCGGCAGCAAAGGCTGGAACGCGAGCGGGCGCGGAATCCTGGCGGCGCAGGACGCGTCGACGGCCAGGGCCCGCGATTCGGACGGCTCGTCGACGAAACGGAACACGACGTCGCGCATGCAGGCCAGCGAGCCGACGCCATGGCCGCCGTTGGCGACGACGACCGACCGCGCCTTCGTGCCGAGCGCCCGCGCGACGCGCTCGGCATGCCGCGCAGGCGTGGCCGGGTCGAGCCCGCCCGACAGCAGCAGCACCGGAACGCCGCTCGGCGGGATCGTGTAGAAATCCGCCGGCACGGCGCCGCGGGGCCAGCGCGCGCAGACGCCGCGGTACAGGCCCGGCGCGCCCCGCTCCGCGGCCGGATCCCCGGAAAGGGCCGTCAATCGCGGCGCGTCCTCCGAGCAGACCACCGAGAAGTGCGCGCCCTCCGACAAGTCGGCGGGCGAGGCCGCGCCCGGCCCGGCGCCGAGCGCCAGCAGCACGCCGAAGCGCCCGGCCGCCGCTTCCTCGATCGCATGGGGCAGCAGCGCGCCGATCGCCGGCGTGTAGAGCGCCGGGTGGAGCAGGTCGTCGACGGCATCGCGCGTGAACGTGAGGTGCAGGGGGCGGCCGGTCAGCGGATCGTCGACGTCGGCGGCGCGCGGCAGCGACGCCACCAACCGCCGCCAGGTCGCGGCCAGCGCCGGATGGGCGCGTGCGCAGGCCGGCTCCGCGGCGCAGTCGCGCAGGAGCCGGTCGATCGCGGCGCGCTGGTCGATGGCGGAGCTTTCGGGGATCGTCATGTCGGGCGGCACGACGCCATCGAGGACGACCCGGCGCAGGCGTCGCGGATACGCCCGCATGTATTCGAGCGCGGCGCGGGTGCCGTAGCTGACGCCGATCAGATCGATGCGCTGCGCCCCGAGCGCCGCGCGAACGGCTTCCGCGTCCGCGATCGCGACCGGGGTCGTGTAGAAGCGCAGGTCGCCCCACGGCAATCTTTGGAGCGCGGCCCGGCAGGCGTCGGTCGCGGCGAGCATCGCGTCGCGCGACAGCAGGCGCGCGAGATTCTCCTCGTGCGACGCCGAATCGCATTGCAGCGGCGCGCTGCGGCCGGTGCCGCGTTGATCGATCAGCACGAGGTCGCGGCGGGCGTTCAGCCGCAACTCGAGCTGTTCGATCGATCCCGCCAGCGCGATCGCGCTCTGCCCGGGGCCGCCGGCGAAGAAGAAGATCGGATCCGGAAGCTTCTGGCGCGCGACGGCGGGCAGCACGGCCACGTGCAGATCGATCTGCGTGCCGGCTGGACGGGCGGGGTCGAGCG
The DNA here is from genome assembly GCA_040509075.1 of Burkholderiaceae bacterium. GTDB lineage: Bacteria > Pseudomonadota > Gammaproteobacteria > Burkholderiales > Burkholderiaceae_C > Scleromatobacter. The sequence continues at coordinate 3,578 of JBEVLR010000353.1, forward strand.
GGCGCTTCAAGGTGCCGCACATCGCTTCGTGCGCGAGGCCGGCCAAGAAGCATGGCCGCAACGCCAGCGGAGCATTGCCCGACGCCGCGGCCGGGACGGCCAGCGCGCCGGCCACCAGGCAGGCGGCGATCGCCGCCCCGGGCCCGAACCTCACGCGCGGCGGGGCGGCGGGGCCGCCGCCTTCCTGATCGCGTCGACGCCCAGCCGCTGCAGGTCTTCGGCGCCGCCGATGAACTCGCCGGCGACGAAAATCATCGGGAAGGTGGTCCAACCCGTCCACAGCTTCAGCGGCAAGCGTTGGCGCCAGCCGCTGAAGTAGCTGCCGTAGGCGAGGTATTCGAACGCGATGCCGGCGTCGGTCAGCCACTTTCGCGCCTTGCGCGGGAACGGGTTCAGAGCCATGCCGACCACGACGACGGCATGCGCCGCGATCGCGCGCTCGACTTCGGCGATCACCGCGCGGCCCTGCTCGCCGAGCTTCGGGCGGATGGCGGGATGGATGCGCGCCTCATCGAAAACGGCTCGGGTCACGATGACCTCCTTGCGGCAGAGCAAAAGTTCAGCGTAGCAGACTTGGGGGTGCCGATCGGCCCGCTTTTCCCGGGGTTTTCGCGCTTGCCGACAATGCCTGTCACATCCACCCACCCGAAGGGATTTCCATGAAGCTCTACTACAGCCCGGGCGCCTGCTCGTTGTCGCCCCACATCGCGCTGTGCGAGGCGGGCGTGAAGTTCGACCTGGCGCAGGTCTCGCTCAGCGACCACAAGCTGGCCGACGGCAGCGATTTCTACGCGATCAACGCCAAGGGCCAGGTGCCCCTGCTCGAGCTGGACGACGGCCAGCGCCTCAGCGAGAACCCGGCGATCCTGCAGTACATCGCCGACCATGCGCCCGCCAGCGGCCTGGCGCCCGCAGCGGGCACGATGGCGCGCTACCGGTTGATCGAATGGCTGAACTTCATCTCGGCCGAGCTGCACAAGGGGTTCTCGCCGCTGTTCAATCCGCAGATGCCGCAGCAGGCCAAGAGATCGCCACGGCCCGCTTGAAAGGGCGCTACGCGCTGGTCGACCGGACGCTGGAAGGCCGCGACTACCTGACCGGCGACACCTTCTGCGTGGCCGACGCCTACCTGTTCACGGTGACGAGCTGGGCGCCCAGGCTGAACCTCGACCTGTCCGCGCACAAGAACCTGGCGGCCTATCTCGGCCGCGTCGCGGCGCGCCCCGCGGTGAAGGAAGCGCTTCGCGTCGAAAGCCAAGGTCGGTGACGGATCCGAGGCGGGCCGCCCGGGCGACCTTCAGTCGACCGCGCCCGGCCTGACCTTCCCGGCCGCTTCCTTGGCCAGCGCGCGTGCGCGCTCGACGTCGTCGTCGTGCGCCAGCGCGACCCCCATTCGCCGCTTGACGAAGCTTTCCGGCTTGCCGAACAGGCGCAGTTCGGTCTGGGGCACGCGCATCGCGTCGGCCACGCCGTCGAACCGCACCGCTTTCGCGTCGACGCCGCCGTAGATCACGGCGCTGGCGCCGGCGCTCTTCAGCGCGGTGTCGACGGGCAGGCCGAGGATCGCCCGCACATGCAGCTCGAATTCGTTCTGCCATTGGGTGACCATCGTCACCATGCCGGTGTCATGGGGGCGCGGGCTGACTTCGCTGAACCAGACGTCCGTGCCTTTGACGAACAGCTCGACACCGAACAGGCCTTGGCCGCCGAGGTCGTCGGTGACCGCCTTGGCGATGCGCTGCGCGCTTTCCAGCGCGGCCGGATCCATGCGGTGCGGCTGCCAGCTCTCCACGTAGTCGCCGTTGACCTGCACGTGGCCGATCGGCGCGCAGAAGAACGTCTGCACGGCGCCGTTCGCGCCGAGCGCGCGCACGGTCAGCAACGTGATCTCGTCATCGAAATCGATGAATCCCTCGACGATCACGCGCCCCCGGCTCACGCGGCCGCCGGCCATCGCGGTGTCCCAGGCGGCGGCGATGTCGGCGGGGCCGTCGATCCTGCTCTGCCCCTTGCCGGAGCTGCTCATCACCGGCTTGACGATGCACGGATAGCCGATCCCGGCGCGGCCGGGACTTCCCGGGGCGCCGTCGATCGCGGCCTGCAGTTCGGCGAGCGAATCGCAGAACACGTAAGGGCTGGTCGGCAGGCCCAGCGTCTCGGCGGCGAGACGGCGGATGCCCTCGCGGTCCATCGTCAGGCGGGCGGCGCGCGCCGTCGGAACCACGCGCACGGCGCCTTCGTCTTCGAGCGCCTGCAGCTCCGCGGTGGCCAGCGCCTCGATTTCGGGCACGACCAGATCCGGCCGTTCGCGCTCGATCAGCGCGCGCAGGGCGGCGGCGTCGCTCATCGCGATCGTGTGCGCACGGTGCGCCACCTGCTGGCCCGGGGCGTGTTCGTAACGGTCGACGGCGATCGTTTCGACGCCCAGGCGCTGCAGCGCGATCAGCACCTCCTTGCCGAGTTCTCCGCTGCCCAGCAACATCACGCGCGTGGCCGCGGGGCTGAGCGGGGTACCGAGGGGTCGCAGGGATGGCCGGGTCATGAGGTCGTCGATTCGTTTCGGTTGCGGGCAGGCAAGCGCCGGACGTCTATTGTGCTGCCGGCGGCGCATGCGGGATCGCCGCCTCCGCGGCCTCACGGGGCGCCCCGGTCGCTGCCGTCGCCCAGCGCCTTCTGGGTCGGCTCTTCGTCCGGCTCCGGCGTGGCGCGCGCCAGCGCCATCCAGGTGCCGAACGGCAGGCGCAGCGGACGCCGCGGGGCGGGCCGCAGGACATCCAGCACGCCGCCGCGTTCCACCATCACGCCGTAATCCTCGGGCACGTCGCCGACGTCGCCGATGCCTTCGGCCAGCACGTACCAGCACTCCCGGCCCATCTGGCGATAGGCTTCTCCCTTCGCGGGGCGGCGCAGGTCGCCGAGCAGGTCGGCGCGGCGCACCTTGATCTCGTGGACGACGGGCTCGAGATAATCCTCGACGGTGGTGCGGCGCACCGAGAACAGATCGGGCCGCGCGACCGTCCATTGCCCGGTGCCGAGCGCGTCGTCGCCGATCCGCACCCGCAGCGACAACCCGCGCCAGACGATGCGCCCGGAGCGCTGCATCGCGACCGCGACGCGGCCGATCAGCGCCTCGTGCGCATCGCGCGCGGCGCGGTTGCGCGCGAGCGTCGCCGCGAGCACGCGGATGCCGGCATCGGTCACGCGCAGCGTTTCGCGCCCGTGATCGTCGCGCAGGCGCTCCACCCACCCTGCGGCAAGCAGTTCCACCTCGACAAGATCCTGGCTGGGCCAGCCGGCCGAACGCCAGATCGCCCGCAGACGACGGCGGTGGAGTTCGGTCAGCGGAGCGGGTGAAACGAGCGGCGGTGGCGACATGGCTGGAAATGGAAGGACGACGTGCGCCGATGGAAACACCGTGGAATCATCGGTCGCGACTCGCTCAGGGCGTGAGCGCCGGATGGGGAGGTTGTCTCGTGAACCCCGCCCCGCCGGCCGCTTCGCATTCGCGCGCACTTCTTCGGGCCGAGCTCCGCGCGTCATCCCCTTCCGTGAGTCAATCAAGTCATCGCGGCAGCTGCCGCCGGAAACAGTCCCGGCGGTCGTTGCCGGCAAGGACAACCAAGGGCTTTAGAGTCGCCCGCAGTTGAAATGATCGTGTGGGGCATGGGATTCCCAAGGCCCCTGAAGCTCGACTCTCAAGTGTGTCGGACGGGGGTTCGATTCCCCCCGGCTCCACCAGAGTGCGGATCGTTGACCGGTCCGCAGTCTCATGGGGCCGACCGGTTTCGACGGCGCATGGCGGCGAAGATCGACGATCCGAGAGGCGACTGCCGTAAGCAGAGCAAAACCTTGAAATGCCAACGATACGCATTTCCTGAAGTTCGGGACTTAAATCCTACTTCGGAGTAACCCGAAAGGGTTCCCAGCCCCTGCGGGCAACCGCAGGCTCGGCAACAGAAAGGCTGGGGCCCCCTCCCTACGCCGGCAACGCGGGGCAAGGCACGCCGCCGTCCGCTGTCGACGAACAAGCGTCAAGGCCGCGATCCGCGGCTTGCCGGCGTTGCGCGCCGGCGATCGGATCCGGGCGCGATTCGGCCTTGGACCCGCGCGCGCCGGCCGCCGGCGCGGCCTCACGGGATCGGCGAGACCGCCCGCCGAATCACTGCAGCGGGCAGGGCGCAGGCATCGGGCACGGAGGACACGAGCCCGATCGTCGTTGCGTCCGCCGTTGCGGCATGCCGCACCGGCGCCCTCGTCGAGCGGCCTGCCGCCAGGCCGCGGCCTGGGTGGCCATCGAAGGGGTCGGCCGTCGGAACGACCGGGTGCGGCGCGAGCTCGAGCCCAATCCCCGCCCGGCGCAAAGGCGGCTCGTCAGGCCCGACCGACGGACCGGCCGCGTGTCGTCGCACACGCTGCCGCCGTCCCCGGTGACCCGTGGCGCTCGCGGTGTGGCGACGAGCCCGCGCGTGGTCGTATTCACGCGCGGCTCATTCGGTCAGCGCGGTTTCGCCGCGGCGGGCTTGCGACGAAAGGGCGCCATCGGCGCCATCCAGCCGGGAATCGATGTCTTCATCGTCGTCCGGAATGAAGATCGTGAAGGCCGAATCCAACTCGGCCGCGTTGTCGGGCTCGCCGAGCGTGACGGACTCCATCAACAGGCGCGGGCTCCGGCGGCGTTCGACGGAGCCGTTCGTCGCCTCCGACAGATCGCCGAGCGCGCCGCGCAGCAAGGTCTCGGCGCGCTGGATGGCGGCCACGTCGGTCGACGAACGGGATTCATGGGTCGACAACCGAATGCTGGTCAGGTACTCCATCGCGCTGACGACGCGGGCGCGGGCGTTGTGGATCGCTTCATGCATGATCGTTTCCTTCGATGCTTCAAAAACCGGATTGCCGTCAGGCTACGAAGTAACTCGGGCGCCCGAGGCGATGCGGACGAAGTTTTGTTCCGCGACCCGAAGCGGCGTTCTCCGTTTGCCGGCGCGCACCGGGCGACGCGCGGACGGCCGGCCGTGTCGCGCAGGCGCTTCGCATCGCCGCTCATGGAGTCGCGTCCGGCGACCTCCATCGGCCGCCCGCCGGCGACAGTGGCTCCACCGACGGATCGGCCCGCTTCGCCGATCCGCATCCACCACGTGCGAGCAGCGAATGACCGAACTCTCCAGCCAGCGTTTTGTTTCCGCCGGCGGCCGCAACGGCCGCAACGGCCGCCGCACCGCTCCTGCGGCGCCGTCGTCCGGCCTGCTGAACCGGCTGCTGCGGATCGCGAACATGCCGTTCACCGAGGCGCTGGCGTCGATGTTCTCGCACCGGGCGGCCCCGCGCGCGCGCATCGGCCGCGACTTCGAGCCGACGCGCCCCGCCGCGATGTCGGAAACGCCGCAAGGCCGGAAAATCCGCGCCGCGCGCGAGATGTCGCCGGACGACGCCTGCCTGCTGCCGAACTGGTTGTCGTCCATCGAGATCGTCGAACTCGAAGTGGCCGAGCCGGAAATGAAACGCATGTTCGGCACGCAGAACTGATCCGCGAAGACGGCGACGCGGCGACGCGGCGGCCCAACCCATCCGCGGGCGGACGCTTCTCCCTCGTCCGTCCGCAGGCTCCTT
>JBEVLR010000354.1:0-5124 GCA_040509075.1 Burkholderiaceae bacterium
GGACGCCGCCTGCGCGACGGTTGTCGGCGCCGGAAGGGCGGCGCGTTCGGCATCCGTCAGCGCCAGCTTCGGCGTCGCCTGCGGCAGCTTCTTGCGGCTGATCGATGCGACGAACTCGTTTTCGCTGGGCAGCGACGGCGCGTCGATCTTCTCGACGGCGTCGTGGTCGAAGGTGACCGCGAACGAGCGCCGCTGGTCGTCGAAGCCTTGTCGCTTCAGCGTGAACACGTAATCCCAGCGTTGCGCGTGGAACGGGTCGGAGATCAGCGGCGAACCGAGGATCTCGCGCACCTGCACGCGCGACATGCCCGGCTTGACCTGGCCGATCTGCTCGGTGGTGACGACGTTGCCTTGCACGATGTCGGCCCGGTACGGCGCGATCCAAGCGACGAAGCCCTTGATCGACGCCGGCTGGCTGAAGTTCGAGCAGCCCGCGAGCGCGAGCCCGGCCAGCCACGCCGGCGACAACGCGGCGACACGGGAACACCGGGCCCGCGGGCCCGGGCGGCAAGGAAGGGGACGGAAGAAAACCGTGATGCGCATCGACGAAGCTCGAAGCCGATCCCCCAATAGGGCAAAGGCTGGATATGATTGCCCGATTCTAGTCTGCGAAGCAACCCGCCTCGCCGGCCGTCGAATCCTTCAACATGACGCACGCCGAAGAACTCAAGAGCAGCGGCCTCAAGGCCACTTTGCCGCGCATCAAGATCCTCGAGGTCTTCCAGCGGTCCGTCGACCGCCACCTCACGGCCGAAGACGTCTACAAGGCCTTGCTCAACGAGGGTTCCGAGATCGCCCTGGCGACGGTGTACCGCGTGCTGATGCAATTCGAGCAGGCCGCGATCCTCGCCCGCAGCCATTTCGAATCCGGCAAGTCCGTGTTCGAGCTGAACGAAGGCACGCACCACGATCACCTGTTGTGCCTGAGCTGCGGCCGCGTGGAGGAGTTCTTCGACGCCGAGATCGAGTCGCGCCAGCGCGAAGTCGCGGCCTCGAGGGGCTTCGCGCTGCAGGAACACGCGCTGTCGCTGTACGCCGTCTGCAAGCGCGAGAATTGCGAACACCGTCCTCCGCCCAAAGGCCACCTCCAGCGCAGCGAATAACGCAAGCGCAAGCGATCCCAGCCGCCGCTCACGCCTCACCCGCCCGAACGGAAGTTCAAGAAAAGCGAAGGATCCGGCTCCGCCGGTCCCGAAGCGAACACCCCCTCGGGGGGCAGCGAGCGCCAGCGAGCGTGGGGGCCGTCATTCCTCTTTCGTCATCGCATCCTGGTGCCGCTTGACGAACTCGGCGTAGGTGTCGATCCCGCGCAGCTGCAGGATCGTGTTGCGCACCGCCGCCTCCACCAGGACGGCCAGGTTGCGTCCCGCGTCGACGGCGATCACGACCTTGCGCACCGGGATGCCGAGGATGTCGTCGTACATCGGTTCATAGGGCAGGCGTTCGAACTCGCGCTCCATCGTCTCCTTGCGCACCAGGTGGACGATCAGTTTCAGCCGCATTTTCCGGCGCACCGCGGTCTCGCCGAAGATGGCCTTGATGTCGAGCAGGCCGATGCCGCGCACTTCCAGCAAGTTCATCAGCAGATCGGGGCAGCGGCCTTCCAGCGTCGATTGCGACACGCGGTACAGGTCGACCGCGTCGTCGGCCACCAGCCCGTTGCCGCGCGAGATCAATTCCAGGCCCAATTCACTCTTGCCGAGGCCGGATTCGCCGGTCAGCAGCACGCCGACGCCCAGGATGTCCATGAACACGCCGTGACGCGTGGTGCGGTCGGCGAACAGCTGGCTCAGGTAGGAGCGAACGAGGTCGATCACGTGGCCGGCGGACGCCGACGTCACGAACAGCGGGATCTCGGCGCGGTCGCACAGCGCGACGAGCTGGTCGGGCGGCCGTTCGTCGTCGGCGACGATGAGCACCGGCGGCTCCAGCGTCACGATGCGCTGGATGCGGCGCTGTTGCACTTCGCTGTCGGCATCCTCGAGATAGGCGACTTCGCGCCGGCCGACGATCTGCACCCGATACGGGTGGATGTAATTCAGGTAGCCGATCAGGTCGGCCGCGGACCGCGCTTCGCGCACGGCGGCCTCGTCGAATCGGCGCTCCGGGTGGGCATGCCCGGCGATCCATTCCCAGCGCAGGGCCGGCTGATGCTCTTCGAACAGCGCCTCCGCGCTGATGACCCGAGGTTTCATCGGGCCCCCGCGCTCGCCGGCGCTGGCTGGGATCGGCGGCGCCTGAGGTGCTCCGATGCGGCGATGGCGCGGGTCACGGGGGCGTCCGCTGTCAGGCGACCGATTTCAGCGGCTCCCAGTCGGAGATCAACCGATGCAGCGTCGGGGCGTCGATGTCGCCCTTGAGGCGTTCGCGCAGTTCGCGGTCGGACAGCATCTCGGCGATTTCGGACAGGATTTCGAGGTGACGCTGGGTCGCCGCTTCGGGCACCAGCAGGAAGATGAGCAGCCCGACGGGTTCGTCGTCCGGAGCGTCGAACGGGATGGGTTGCGAGACCCGCAGCACTGCGGCGAGCGGATTCTTCAGCCCTTTGACCCGGCCGTGCGGCACGGCCACGCCATGGCCGAGGCCGGTGGAGCCGAGACGTTCGCGGGCGAACAGGTTGTCGGTGACCGTTGCGCGGGCGATGGCGTGCTGGTTCTCGAACAGCACGCCAGCTTGTTCGAACACGCGCTTCTTGCTGGTGGCGTCCACGCCGACCTGGACGTTGGCAAGAGGGAGGATGGCAGCGAGACGATTCATGAAGCGCTCCCGGCGGATTGGCCGAGGAATCCATACGACGCCCGGCGGTCCCCGGGCAGGAAGTCACCCGGCTTTTCCGGGGAGGCGAACGTTCGATTATAGGAACCGGCAAATTCTGCGCTCATCTGCCGCGTTGCGTGGGCCATTCCAAAGCCCTGGATTGCTGCGGCGCAGCAACAAATTCACGGAAAACCGGGTTCTGCGGCAGATTTCGGCACGAACCGGCCATGACTTGAATGATGAATCAAAAACCATGCTGCAAGCTCAACAAAACGAAACAGACTCGCCCGCAACGAACAAAGCGGCCACCCGGGGCCGCTTTGCCGTTCTGCAGCGTCGACTCGACGACGCCGCAAGCGTTAAGAAACGATCTCGGGCATTTCCCGGCGCTTTCCGGTCGCGTGGTGATGATCTTGCAGGCGATCCTTGTGGCGGCACACCTGACGATCGAGCTTGTCCATCAACTGGTCGATGGCCGCATAGAGGTCTTCGTGCGACTGCTCGACGAAAATATCTTTTCCCTTCACGTGAAGAGTGACTTCCGCTTTCTGTCGACGTTCCTTTTCCTTGAGGTTTTCCACGGTAAGCAACACGTTCACGTCGACAACTGCGTCGAAATGGCGCGTGATCTTGTCCAATTTGGTCAAGACGTACTCGCGCAATGCCGGTGTCACTTCGAGATGATGGCCGCTGATCGTCAAGTTCATCAGTGCCTCCTTTCAAGCAAGGGGTTGCGAAGCATGGCCCGAAAACCGGGTCAACCGTGCCCTGCGATCTTCCGATCGATCGGCCGGGCACGCGTCCACTATGCGCGCGCCCCCGGGGTTTGACCAGCCTGCCCAAATCCGAAAACCCAGGTTATATTGCGAAGTTGAGGAGTCTTGCCCAAGCCGGGTTTTCGTGGCGGGCCGCGGTCGCGCCGCGGGCCCCTCGCAAGGCCTCAGCGTTCGCGTTGCAGCGTGAACTGCACGACATCGGTGTTGCCCGCATCGAATGCCGCTTCGCAGTACGCGAGATAGAACTCCCACAGCCGGACGAAGCGGTCGTCGAATCCCTGTCGACGCACCTCGTCGAGCCTCGCGGCGAAGGCCGCGCGCCAGCGGCGCAGCGTTTGCGCATAGTCGGCGCCGAACGCGAAACGTTCGACGACGCGCAGGCCCGCGGCCTGCGCATGCTGCACGAAAAGCGACGTGCTCGGAAGCATGCCGCCCGGGAACACGTAGCGTTGGACGAAGTCGGCCGATCTTGCATAGCGATCGAACAAGTCGTCGCGGATCACGATGGCCTGGATGCAGGCCTTCGCGCCCGGCTTGAGTTGCCGGTGCACGATCTCGAAATACGTGTCCCAGTATTCGCGGCCGACGGCTTCGAACATCTCGATCGACACCACCGCGTCGAACGGGCCGTCGTCGATTTCGCGGTAGTCCTGCAGCCGGAGGTCCGCCTTTTCGGACACCCCGGCGCGCGCGAGGCGTTCCTTGGCCCAGGCGAGCTGTTCGGTCGACAGCGTGACGCCGACCACGTCCGCGCCGTCGACGGCTGCGGCGCTCTCGGCGATCGCGCCCCAGCCGCAGCCGATCTCCAGCAGGCGCTGGCCGGGCCGCAGGCCGGTCGCCTCGATCGCGCGGCGCATTTTGGCGGTCTGCGCGTCGTCGAGCGGCTTGTCCGGGTCGCCGTCGAACCAGGCGCTCGAATAGTTCATCGTCGGATCGAGCCACAGCGCGTAGAACGCGTTGCCGAGGTCATAGTGCGCGCTGATGTTGCGCCGGCTTCCGTCGCGGGTGTTGCGGCGCAGCGCATGCCGCAGCCGGTGCAGCAGCGAGCCCCACCAAGAGCCGTACAGCGCGTCGTCGAGGAGGGCGCGGTTGGCGAGCAGCAAGCGCAGCAGGTCGGGCAGGTGGGGGGTCGTCCACCGGCCGGCCATGAAGCCTTCGGCGAAGCCGATGTCGCCGGCGCGCATCGTGGCCGAGAACACCGTCCAGTCGTGCACGGCGATCTCGGCATGAGGCTCGGGCTGTGCGGTGCCGACCGCGTGATGCGTGGCGCCGTCGGGCGTGCGCACGGTCAGCGAACCGGAACCCAGCTTCTTCAGCAAGGCCAGCACCGCGCGCGCCGTGGCCGGAGGACGCGCCGGCGCGGCGCGAGGGGCGGCATCGGCCGAAGGGGAAAGCGTTCGGGAGTTCATCGTCAGTTCCGTGCGGGTGGCCGGGCGGCGCTCATGCGTGATGGCGCGCCGAAGGTGTGTCCGGAGATCGCGCCGGCGGCGGGCGGGTCGAGGTCGCGCAGGCGCCGCCGCCGCGCGTCAGGGCCGCCGCGGGCGGCGGCGGCTTGGGGACGAACGTCACGCGCCGCAGCCACAGCTTCAAT
>JBEVLR010000355.1:0-8545 GCA_040509075.1 Burkholderiaceae bacterium
CGGCCGCCAGCGCCGCGCGCGCGGCGGCCGACAGGTCGGCGACGCCGACCGGGAAGAAACCGCTGGTGGTGGCGCTGCTCGGGAAGGTGGGCGCGACGACGAATTCGGACAGGCGCCCGCGCTGCATCTCCCAGACGCTCTCCTCGCCGCACCACCAGCTCGTCGCGGACGGCAGCAGCAGCTCCTCGCCCAGCACCCGGCGCGCGACCGCGGGCCAAAACGCGGCGAGGCCGGGACTTTCGAGGAAACCCGACCCCGGCGCGTTCGCGACGACGACCTGGCCCGCGCGGATCACCCCCACCAGGCCGGGCACGCCGAGCGCGGAGTCGCCGCGCAACTCCAGCGGATCGAGGTAGTCGTCGTCGACGCGGCGCAGCAGCACATGCACGGGCTCGAGGCCGTGCAGGGTCTTCAGGAACAGGCGTTCGCCGCGCACTGCCAGGTCGCCGCCTTCGACGAGCGTGATGCCCAGGTAGCGCGACAGGAACGCATGCTCGAAATAGGTCTCGTTGTGCGGCCCCGGCGTCAGGAGCACGACGCGCGCGTCGTCGCCCATCGGGCTCAGGCGCTGCAGGCCTTGGAGCAGCCCGAGGAAACCCGAGGCCACGCGCTGCACGCGCAGGTCGCGGAACGCGGCCGAGAACTGCTGCGCGATGATGAGCCGGTTCTCGAGCAGGTAGCCGAGTCCCGACGGCGCCTGCGTGCGTTGGCCGACGACGCGCCAATCGCCGTCGGCGCCGCGCGCGAGATCGAACGCCGCCACGTGCAGGTGAACGCCGCCGGCCGGGCGGCAGCCGTGCAGCGCGCGCAGGTATTGCGGGTGCGCGAGCACGAGCGACGCCGGAAGCAGCCCGTCTTCGAGCAGGCCGCGGCCGCCGTAGACGTCGGCCAGCACCGCATCGAGCATGCGCGCGCGCTGGACCGCGCCGGCCTCGATCCGCCTCCAGGAGGCCGCGTCGATGAGGAACGGCAGCGGCTCCAGCGGCCATGCGTGCGCGCCGCCGACGCCCTCGGCGTGGACGTTGTAGGTGACGCCGTCGTCCTGCACGCGCCGCGCGATGCGCGATTTCATCTGCGCGAGGTCGACCCATCCCCCGGCGCCGGCGGCGTCGAAGAAATCCTTCCAAAGCGGCGCCAGCGGCGCGCCGGCCGCGGCTTCGTCCACCACCCGCCCGTGCAGCTCGTCGAAGCTTCCGGACGTGCCCCGCTGCGCCGCCGCGCGCGCGAGCGCGGAGGCTTCGGGGGCGCCTTCGGCGAAGAAGCTGGTCTGGACGTTCGTCATCGGGTTTCTGGAATTCAGGCACCGCCGGAACGCGAATCGCCGCGACCGGATCAGCGATTCCTCCGCAAGTCCAGCGTGAACGGGAATTCGGCGCTGCGCCGGGGCGGCGGGACGTCCATTCTCCCAGGCGTGTGGCCGAGCGCGAAAAAGCGCGCCAGGCGTCGGCTTTCGGCTTCGTACGCGTTGACCGGCAGCGTGGCGTAACTGCGCCCGCCGGGGTGGGTGACGTGGTACTGGCAGCCGCCCAGCGAGCGCTGCGACCACGTGTCCACCAGGTCGACCGTCAGCGGGGCCTGCACCGGGATCGACGGATGCAGCCCCGACGGGAGCCGCCACGCGCGGTAGCGCACGCCGCCGACGTATTCGCCGACGCGCCCGGTCGGCTGCAGCGGCACCGGCTGGCCGTTGACGGTCAGCACGTGGCGCGGCTCGATGAAACCCGTGACCTTGAGCTCGATGCGTTCCAGCGACGAATCGACATAGCGCACCGTGCCGCCCGGGCTGCCCTCCTCGCCCATCACATGCCATGGCTCGAGCGCGTTGCGCAGCGCGACGTGCACGCCGCCGGCCGAGAACTCCCCCGCTTTCGGGAAGCGGAACTCGAAATGGGGCGCGAACCAGGCGCGGTCGAACGCCATGCCGGCATCGTCCATCTCGGCGAGGACGTCCGCGAAATCGCTCTCCACGAAATGCGGCAGCAGATAACGGTCGTGCAGCTCCGTCCCCCACCGCACCAGCGCCGTGCCGTAGGGCGCCGCCCAGAAACGGGCGATCAGCGCGCGCAGCAGCAGCTGCTGCACCACGCTCATGCGCGCGTGGGGCGGCATCTCGAACGCGCGCAGCTCCAGCAGGCCGAGACGGCCGGTCGGCGAATCGGGCGAGTAGAGCTTGTCGATGCAGAACTCGCTGCGGTGCGTGTTGCCGGTGGCGTCGACGAGGACGTTGCGCAGGCTGCGGTCGACCAGCCAGGGCGGCACCTCGCCGCCCTGCGCGCGCGCGGCGCGGGCGATCTCGGCCAGCGCGATCTCGAGCTCGTAGAGCTGGTCGTTGCGCGCTTCGTCGATGCGCGGCGCCTGGCTCGTCGGCCCGATGAACAGGCCGGAGAACAGATAGCTCAGCGAAGGATGGTTGTGCCAATACGCCAGCAGGCTGCCGAGCACGTCGGGGCGGCGCAGGAAGGGCGAATCGGCGGGCGTGGCGCCGCCCAGCACAATATGGTTGCCCCCGCCGGTGCCGGTGTGGCGGCCGTCGATCATGAACTTCTCGCTGGACAGGCGCGACAGGCGGGCCGCCTCGTACAGGAATTCGGTGTGCTCGACAAGCTCGCGCCAATCGGATGCCGGATGGATGTTGACCTCGATGACGCCCGGATCGGGCGTGACCGGCAGCACCTTCAACCGCGGATCGCGCGGCGGCGGATAGCCTTCGAGCACCAGCTTGACGCCCAGCTCCCCGGCGGTCGCCTCGATCGCGGCGAGCAGCTCGAGATAATCCTCCAGCTGCTCCAACGGCGGCATGAACACGTACAGCACGCCGCTGGGCGCGGCGGCGCGTCGTTCGGCCCCCGGGCCGTCTTTCGGGCTGTTTTTCGGCCCGTTGGCGCGGCGCGGATCCCGCACCTCCACGCACAGCGCCGAGCGGGTGAGCCAATGGGCCGACTCGAACCGGGCGGGCGCGCGATCGTCGGGGGCGCCGTGGACGAGCCGCGCCGGCCCCGTGCCGGCCACGGCCTGGGGCCGGATCGGCGCCGGCCCCGGTTGCGAACGCCCGGCCGCGCCGGAAAGCGGGAACGAGGGCGGCAACGGTTCGCGCGCAGCGAACGGATCTTGTTCGGCGTAGGCGGGGGCCTCCGTCTCCTTGACCCAGGCGAGCGCATCGAGCGGCAGCCGCCAGCCCATCGGCGAATCGCCGGGGATCAGGTACATGCGCTCTCCGCGGAAATGCCAGGAACTGGTGACCCAACGGCGGCCCGCCCGGCCCGCTCCGGCCTCGCGCCGGAGCGGCAGCACGTAGCCGACCGGCGCTTCCAGGCCCTGCGTGAAAACGCGGCGCAGCCGATCGCGCTCGAGCTCGTCGGAGAGCCTGGAATCGAACGGATCGACATTGACCGGCAGCTGGCGCTCGCGCCACAAATAATAAAAAGTGTCTTCGAAGCCGGCCTGCACCGTGGCGTCGCGCACGCCCAGCTTGCGCGCGAGCGTGGCGCCGAAACGCTGCGCGTCGGCCGCGGTGTAGGACTGCGGCTCGCGTTCGTCGGCGAACAGCGACGCGTCGTTCCAGCACGGCTGGCCGTCGGCGCGCCAGCAGATCGACAGCGCCCAGCGCGGCAACTGCTCGCCCGGATACCACTTGCCCTGGCCGAAATGCAGGAAGCCGCCGCGGCCGTAATGGTCGCGCAGCCGCAGCACGAGTTCCTGCGCGCGCATGCGCTTCGTGGGCCCGAGCGCCTCGGTGTTCCATTCCGCGCCGTCGCGGTCGTCGATGCTGACGAACGTGGGCTCGCCGCCCATCGTCAGCCGCACGTCGCCCGCCACGAGCCGGGCATCGACGCGGTCGCCGAGCGCGAGCACGGCCTTCCACTGCTCCTCGGAATACGGCCGCGTGACGCGCGGCGACTCCCAGATGCGCGACACGGCCATGCGGTGGCTGAATTCGACCTCGGACGGATCGACGCCGCCGCTGATCGGCGCCGCGCTGGACGGCTGCGGCGTGCACGCGAGCGGGATGTGGCCTTCGCCGGCGAGCAGGCCCGACGTCGGATCGAAGCCGATCCAGCCGGCCCCGGGCAGGTAGACCTCGCACCATGCATGGAGGTCGGTGAAGTCGACCTCGGTGCCGCTGGGGCCGTCGAGCGCCTTCTGGTCGGGCGCGAGCTGGATCAGGTATCCCGACACGAAACGCGCGGCCAGGCCCAGGTGGCGGAGCACCGTCACCATCAGCCAGCCCGAGTCGCGGCACGAGCCCGAAGCGTTGGCCAGCGTCTTCTCCGGCGTCTGGACGCCCGGCTCCATGCGGATCAGGTAGCTGACATCGCGCTGCAGGCGTTGATTGAGCGCGACGAGGAAATCCATCGTCGGCGTCGGCTCGCGCGGGATGCCGGCGACGAACTCGGCGAGCAGCGGGGTCGCGTCGTCGACGACCCTGTAAGGCGCGAGCTCGGCGGCGAGCGCCTCGTCATAGCGGAAAGGGAACTTCTCGGCGCTGTCGTCGAGGAAGAAATCGAAGGGGTTGTAGACCGCCATCTCGGCCACGAGATCGACCGTCACCTTGAATTCCCGGGTCTTGCCCGGAAAGACGAGGCGGGCGAGATGGTTCGCGAACGGGTCCTGCTGCCAGTTGACGAAATGGTCGACCGGCTCCACTTTCAGCGAATACGACAGGATCGGCGTGCGGCAATGGGGCGCCGGACGCAGCCGGACGACCTGCGGGCCGAGCGTGACGGGACGGTCGTACCGGTAATGGGTGACGTGGTTCAGCGCGACGTGGATGGGCAAGGGAACTCCAGGAAAGGCAAGCCGGCGGCGATGGTCGGGCCGCGACGGGAAGAAAGGATGCCAGCGCTGCGGTGCGCGCGCCTTCGGGCGGCGCTCATCGGGTCACGAGGAAGTCGCGGCTGATGCCGGCGCCCAGCTCGCCGACGCTGGCGAGGAACTGCGTCAGGTAGGCGTGCAGTCCGGTCACCAGGATCTCGTCGATGCGGCCGAAACGCAGGTCGGCCTCGAGGCGGCCGGCGCGGCGCTGGGTTTCGGCGGACTGCTCGTTGGCCACCCGGCGCAGGTTGCTCATCAGACGTCCGACGCAGTGCGCCAGCGATCGCGGCATGTCGCGCCTCAGGATCAGCAGCTCGGCCACTTTTTCCGGCTGGATGACGTTGCGGTAGACCTTGCGGTAGACCTCGAAGGCCGACACCGACCGCAGGATCGCCGACCAGTGGTAGAACTCGTACTCATTGTCGCGCTCGTCGGCGCGGCCGTAGAAATCGCTCTCGACGGCATGGAATTTCACGTCGAGGAGGCGGGCTGTGTTGTCGGCGCGTTCGAGGAACGAGCCGATGCGCACGAAATGGAAGGCTTCGTCCTGCAGCATCGTGCCGACCGCGACGCCGCGCGACAGGTGCGAGCGGAACTTGACCCACTCGAACACGTTGGCCGGATCGCGCTTGAGCTCGCCGCCGGCGAGCAGCCGGTTGAATTCGAGCCAGGTCTGGTTGCTGGTTTCCCAGACCTCGGTGGTCAGCGTGCCGCGCACCGCCCGCGCGTTCTCGCGCGCGGCGCGCAGGCAACTCAGGATGGACGACGGGTTGTGGCCGTCGCTGACCATGAATTCCATCACCTTCTGCGCATCGATGTCGCCGTAGCGCGCGGTGTAATCGCTCGTGAGCTCGCTGATCGCGATCAGGCCGCGCCAGCCGAGTTCGGCGACCGCCTTGGACTGGGGCAGCAACGCCGTCTGGTAATTGACGTCGAGCATGCGCGCGGTGTTCTCGGCGCGCTCCATGTAGCGCGACATCCAGAACAGGTGGTCGGCGGTGCGGGACAGCATCTGCGCGGTTCTCCTCAGGCCGATCCGGATTGCGATTGCGATTGCGATTCCGCGGGAGCCGCCGCCTCGCCCGCAGGCTGGACACGCCCGTTGCCCGCGCCCGCCGGCGCCTCGAGCACCCAGGTGTCCTTCGTGCCGCCGCCCTGGCTGCTGTTGACCACCAGCGACCCCTCCTTCAGCGCGACGCGCGTGAGGCCGCCCGGCACGATCTGCACCGTCTTGCCCGACAGCACGAACGGCCGCAGGTCGATGTGGCGCGGCGCGACGCCCGATTCGACATAGGTCGGGCAGGTGGACAAGCTCAGCGTGGGCTGCGCGATGTAATTGGCGGGGTTGGCGGCCAGCTGCGCGCGGAACGCTTCGATCTCGGCGCGGGCCGCGGCGGGGCCGACGAGCATGCCGTAGCCGCCGGCGCCGTGCACTTCCTTGACGACGAGATCTTCCAGGTTCGCGAGCACGTACGACAACTCCCGGGGGTCGCGGCACTGGTAGGTCGGCACGTTGTTGAGGACGGGCCGCTCGCCCAGGTAGAACTCGATCATCTTCGGCACGTACGGATAGATCGACTTGTCGTCGGCCACGCCGGTGCCGATCGCGTTCGACAGTGTCACGTTGCCGGCCCGGTGGGCGCGCAGCAGGCCCGCGCAGCCGAGCGTCGAATCCCCGCGGAAGGCCTCCGGGTCGAGGAAGTCGTCGTCGAGGCGGCGGTAGATCACGTCGACCCGTTTCGGGCCCTGGGTCGTGCGCATGAACACGTGATCGTCCTTGACGAACAAATCCTGTCCTTCGACGAGCTCCACGCCCATCTGCTGCGCGAGGAACGCGTGCTCGAAATAGGCGGAGTTGTACATGCCCGGCGTCAGCACGACCACCGTCGGATCGTTGCTGCTGCCGGGCGAGACGCTGCGCAAGGTCTCGAGCAGCAGGTCGGGATAGTGGGCGACCGGCGCGACGGCATGGATCGAGAACAGCTCGGGGAAGAGCCGCATCATCATCTTCCGGTTCTCGAGCATGTAGGAGACGCCGCTGGGCACGCGCAGGTTGTCTTCCAGCACGTAGTAGCTGCCCGAGCCGTCGGCGTTGCCGGCGCGCACGATGTCGATGCCGGCGACGTGCGAATAGACCTCGCCCACGACCCCCACGCCGACCATCTCCTTGCGGAACTGCGCGTTCTTCGTCACCTGGTCGGCGGGCACGATGCCGGCCCGGATGATCTCCTGGTCGTGGTAGACGTCGTGGATGAAGCGGTTCAACGCGGTGACGCGCTGGCGCAGGCCTTTTTCGATGTCGCGCCATTCGGACGACGGGATCACGCGCGGGATCTGGTCGAACGGGATCAACCGCTCAGTGCCCTCGCCGGCGTCCTTGTCCCCGTAGACGGCGAACGTGATGCCCACGCGCCGGAAGATCATTTCGGCTTCATTGCGCCGATCGCGCATCAGGTCGACCGGCTGGCGTTCGAGCCAACGCGAATAATCTTGGTAGTGCGAACGCACCGCGTCGCGCGCGGCGTGCATTTCATCGAAGGGCGAATTCATGGCGAGCCAAATGACTGGGTTCGGCAGTTGGAGGCGCTCCCTACGGCTGCGGGCGTCGTGGCGCGAGGCGTTCCGCATCTCCGGAGTCAGCGACATCCGCTCCAGCAGGTGCCTCGCAGGAAAAGCCGCGGCCCGCGCAAGCGACTAGGTTTCCGGCGATTCCTGCCAGCGCCAGTATCGGTGACGCACCGCCCGTGCGCAATGCGCCAGACCGTTGTTCCAGGACCACGCACCACAATGGTCCGTGCGCACCACCGCAATGCCATGCGCCCGGTAGCGGGCCATGACCTCCGGCGCCGGGTGCCCATATCGGCTGCGGTAGCCGACCTGGATGACCGCGATCCGCGGACGGACCGCGGCCAGGAACGCATCGGTCGACGAGGTGCGGCTGCCGTGATGCGGCACGAGCAGCACGTCGGCGCGCAGCGCCGGGGCGTCGCGCGCCAGCAGCGCGGCTTCCTGGGGCGCTTCGATGTCGCCGGTCAACAGCGCGCCGCGGCCGTCGGCATCGGCGATGTGCAGCACGCAGCTGACGGCATTCGTTTTCGCTCCGGGCCGATGGTCGGACGGCAGCGGATGCAGCAGGCGGAAGCGCACGCCGTCCCAATCCCACGACTGCCCGGCGGCGCAGTCGGTGTGGGGGATCGCGTTCGCGCGCAACGGATTGCGGGCGTCGAGCGAGCTGCGCATCGCCAGCACCGGCATCCGGTCGATCAGCGACTGCGCGCCGCCGACGTGATCGGCGTCCGCATGGCTGAGCAACAGCATGTCGATGCGCGGTTCGCCGCGCGCCTGCAGCAAGGGCAGCAGAAGCCGCCGACCGGCATCGGTGCGGTCGCCGAATCGCGGACCGGTGTCGAACAGCAGCAGATGGGCCTGCGTGCGCACGAGCACCGCCGTGCCTTGCCCGACATCGGCCGCGACGAGCTCGAAATGGCCCGGTGGCGGCCGCGCGAGGAAAGGGAAGGCCAGCGGCGGCAACATCATCAGCCCTGCCAGTCGGGCCCGCCACGGGATCGGCAACATCGCCAACGCCCCGCCGGCCAGCCCGGCGACCAGCCCCCAGGCCGGCGCCGCGGCCACGTGCACGCTCGCCGACGGCCAACGGTTCAGCGCTTCGAGCAACCACAGCAGCGGCCGCAACGCGAATGCGGCGAGCTGCCAGAGCGGCGGGATCGCGACC
>JBEVLR010000356.1:0-6920 GCA_040509075.1 Burkholderiaceae bacterium
TTCGCCCGCCGCTGATCCCGACGAAGCCTTCCAGGGCGTCAAATTCGGCGCGTCGCGCGCCGACGTGCTGCGCGCTTATCCGGCCGCGGCGTGCAGTGCGCAGCGATGCGCGGGCGCGGCGCAGGCCTTCGGCATCGGTGCGAATTTCCTGGTGTTCGCGCAGTCGGACGGCCGCTGGGCGGCTCGCCTGACGATGGCCGAGTCGACGGCGCCCGGCGCGAATTTCAACCACGTGAACGACGAGCTGAGCGCGCGCCTGCGCCAGCAGAAAGTGGCGGTCGAACAGGGGGGCAACTTGTACCGGTGGCGCCTCGTCGAGGCGGGCCGCCCGCGCCAGGTCGTGCTGCGCCGCTGCCCGTACGACCAGCGCTGCCCGGGCCTGGATCACGGAGTCGTCGAGGTCGATTTCTTCGAGCAGGGGACGCCCCTCGCGCGACCCTGGTGACCGCCGCGGCCGCGCGCGGCCGCTCCTACGGCGTGACGGCGGGCGCCGCCCGGTTCAGCAGCCACAGCGAAGGATGGCCGTGCACGCGTCCGATCTGCGTCCGCACGCTGGCCGCGGCGTCGAGCGTCAAGTCCGGCAGGCACTTGACGAGCTCGGTGATCAGGGACTCGATCTGGATTCGCGACAGCATCCTTCCGATGCACGAGTGGGCGCCCGTGCCGAAAGTCATGTGGCGGCCCTCCGGACGGTCCGGATCGATGTCGTCGGGCGACGCGAATTCCTGCGGATCGCGGTTGGCGGACGCCAGCAGCAGGAATATCCGGTCGCCGCGGCGGATCCGCTGGCCGTCGATCTCGATGTCCCGCGCCGCGTAGCGGGCGATGGCGTGACCTGCGGTGTCGTGGCGCAGGAGTTCGCGCGCCGTCGCCGGGATCAGCGCGGGATCCCTGCACCAGGACTCCCATATTTCGCGGTGGCGCAACGCCGATTCCACGATGTTGCCGATGGACATGGTCGTGGTGATGGTGCCCGTCACGAACAGGATCATCAGGTTCCCGACGACTTCGGGCCGGCTGAAATCGCCGTTCTTTTCGAGCGCCGCCCATTGCGGGATCGCGCCTTCGGCGCCCGGGACGGCGGCGTCGACGAGCGCTTCCAGCATGCCGGCGAAACGGCGGGTTTCCGCTTCCAGCCGCGGGCGGTCGTCTTCGTTCATGAAGATGCTGCCGATGAAGCTGGCCGCGCCCTGCGAGGCGATGAAATGGGGCATAGCCTCCCGCAAGGGGATGCCCATCTGCTTGCAGACCGTGAGCACCGCCAGCTCGACCGAAGCCTCCGACAGGTTGAAACGCGCCTTCTGCCGGAGCGCGGCCACCATGCGCCGCACCTGGGCGTCGATGAATTCGCGCAGCAGGGCGAGGGCGCCCGGCGTGAACAGCTGCCCGAAAATCTTGCGCTGGCGAGCATGCTCCGGCCCGCTCTGCTTCACCAGGACGTTCTTGAGGAAATCCAGGTGCTCCCAGTTGTTCTTGCCGAAATAGAACGCTTCGTCCCCGTTCTCGAGGATCCGCCTGACGAGCGCATGCGAGGACGCCAGCCAGACGCCGCTCTTGTCGAGATGCAGCGGACGATGGGAACGGAGGTAGTCGTAGACCGGGTAGGGGTCGTCGTGGCCGTTCCCGAGAATGAGCGGGATCAGGCTGTTTTCGGCTAAATATTGCTCGTCCAACATGCGAATCCCTTGTAGCGCCGGAAAATGATCGTATCAACGACGCGGCCGCTTTGCGGGCCGCGCGCGAAACATTGGATCGCGGCGCGAAACCTCGAATCCGGCCGCGCGGGCACGATGGCGTCTGCGCGGCGTGCGTCGCTGCAGGCGGCCTGCGGCCGGCGCGATCCCGGGCGGCGCACAATCCGCGCGCCGCCTCCCGCGCCCGATGCCCCAGGACCATCATGCCGACCTTCCTGCCGCCCGATCCGCCTTCATCGCGCGAGCGTTGCGAACTTTGCCGCGAAGCCGGCGGCACGCTCGTTTTCCAGTCCGAACGATGGCGGGTCATCCGGGCCGCCGACGCGTCGTTCCCGGCGTTCTACCGCCTGATCTGGCGAGCGCACGTCGCCGAATGGAGCGACCTCGGCGCGGCCGACCGGACGACGGCGATGGAAGCCGTCACCGCCGTCGAGCGTGCGCTGCGCGATGCGCTCGCCCCGACGAAGATCAATCTCGCCAGCCTGGGCAACGTAGTGGCGCACCTCCACTGGCACGTCATCGCGCGCTTCGACTGGGACAGCCGTTTCCCGGCCCCGGTCTGGGCCGCGGCGGTGCGCGACGTGGATCCGCCCGCGGCCGCGCGCCTTTCCGTCGGCCTGGAAGAGCTCGACGCCCGCGTCGCCCGCGCCGTCGCCGCGCTGGCGCCTGCGGCATGATGCGCGTCCCGGGCCGCCTCCGGGGCCGAAGCGGCCGCGGGCGATAAACTCGGCGCATGCCGGCCCCCGCCCGTTTCCCCATCGCCTTGACCGTCCACCAGCGGTCGCGCGCGCTCGAGATCGAGTTCGACGACGGGCGCGCGTTTCGCATCCCGTTCGAGCTGATGCGCGTCTATTCGCCGTCGGCCGAAGTGCAGGGCCACGGGCCCGGCCAGGAAACGCTGCAGACCGGCAAGCGCGACGTCGTGATCGAGGCCCTCGTCCCCATCGGGCACTACGCGGTCAAGCCGACGTTCTCCGATGGCCACGATTCCGGCCTGTTCACGTGGGACTACCTGCACCGCCTGGGCAGCGAACAAGACGCGCTGTTCGCGCAATACCTCGGGCGGCTCGCCGCCGCGGGGCTCGACCGCGACGCCGACATGGGCAAGGCCGGCGGCGGCGCGTGCCGCCCGTCCCCTTGACCGCGGCCCGACGGCCATCCAAGATTTCCGAGGCACCGACATGACCCAGACCCACTTCGGCTACCAGACCGTCGACGAGGCCGAGAAAGCGCGCAAGGTTCGCGGCGTCTTCGATTCGGTTGCCGGGAAATACGACCTCATGAACGACCTGATGTCGGCCGGCATGCACCGCGCGTGGAAGAAATACGCCGTCGCGGTCGCGAACCTGAAAGCGGGCGACCAGGTGCTCGACATCGCCGGCGGCACCGGCGACCTGGGGCGCGCGTTCGCGCGCAGGGTCGGCCCGACCGGCACGGTGGTGCACACCGACATCAACGAGGCGATGCTGCGCGTCGGCCGCGACTGGCTGCTCGACGAGGGCCTGGTGCTGCCGACGACGATCTGCGACGCCGAGAAGCTGCCGTTCCGCACGGGGGCCTTCGACCTCGCCAGCGTCGCGTTCGGCTTGCGCAACATGACGCGCAAGCCCCTCGCGCTCGCCGAGATGAACCGCGTGCTGCGTCCCGGCGGCCGGCTGCTGGTGCTCGAGTTCTCGAAGATCGCCGCCCCGCTGCGCAAGGCCTACGACTGGTACTCGTTCAACGTGCTGCCCCGCGTGGGCAAGCTGGTGGCGGGCGATGCCGACAGCTATCGCTACCTCGCCGAATCGATCCGCATGCACCCCGACCAGGCGGCGTTGAAGGCGATGATGAAGGCGGCGGGCTTCGGCCACGTCGATGTCCACAACCTGGCTGCCGGCGCCGTCGCGCTGCACGTCGGAATCAAATGCTAGGGCCCGGCTCCATGGCCACCATCCTCCTGACCGGCGCGACCGGCTACATCGGCTCGCACACCTGGCTCGAGCTCCTCGCCGCCGGCTTCGACGTCGTGGGCGTCGACGATTTCTCGAACAGCTCGCCCGAGGTGCTCAACCGCATCGCGCAGCTGTCGGGCAAGGCGCCCGTGTTCGTTCGCGCGAGCGTCTGCGACGCCGACGCGATGGACGAGCTGCTCGAACGCCACCCCGTCGACGGCGCGGTGCACTTCGCCGCGTTCAAGGCGGTCGGCGAATCGACCGAACAGCCGCTGCGCTACTACGCCAACAACATCGGCGGCCTGCTCACGCTGTGCGCCGCGATGCGGGCGCGCGGCGCGCGGCGCATCGTGTTCAGCTCGAGCGCGACGGTCTACGGCAAGCCCGATTCCTCGCCGATCCCCGAGGGCGCGGCGCACCGCCCCAGCAGCCCATACGCCGAGACCAAGCTGATGAGCGAGGCGATCCTGCGCGACATGGCCGCCGCCGACCCGGGCTGGCAGGTCGGCGCGCTGCGCTATTTCAATCCGGTGGGGGCGCACGAAAGCGGCCGCATCGGCGAGGATCCGCGCGGCGTCCCGAACAACCTGATGCCGTATGTCGCGCAAGTGGCCGTCGGCCGGCGCGCGCGCCTGTCGGTGTTCGGCGACGACTACGACACCCCCGACGGTACCGGCGTGCGCGACTACATCCACGTCGTCGACCTGGCGCAGGGACACGTCGCGGCGCTGCGGCGCTTGCTGTCGACGCCAGGTTCGTTCACGGTCAACCTCGGCACCGGCCGCGGCCAGAGCGTGCTCGAGCTGATCGCCGCCTACGAGCGCGCGAGCGGCCGTGCCGTGCCCTACGACGTCGTCGCCCGCCGCCCCGGCGACGTCGATGCCTACTATGCCGATCCGTCGCTGGCGCGCCGCTTGCTCGGCTGGACGGCGACGCGCGACCTCGACGCGATGTGCGCCGACAGCTGGCGCTGGCAATCGATGAATCCGAACGGCTTCGACCCGGCGGGGTGAGGGCGTCCGCGGCGCCGGTCCGCCGCCCCCGTCGACGCCGCACCTACAATCGCGCCCATGGACTTGCCTTTCCAGGATCTATGGCTCCCCGCAGTGCGCGGCCGCATGGTGCTCTTCGCCAACCACGTGCTCAACGGGTGCCCGCCCGCGGTCGAGCGCCTGCGCGCGCACGCCGGCAAGTGCCTGCGTGTGGACGTGGGCGGCTGGCCCGGCCTGATCCCGGCGCCGCCGCCGCTCACGTTGCGCGTCACGCCGGCCGGCTTGTTCGAGGCCGTGGAACCGCACGAAGAGGCCGCGGTCGTGCCCGAGCTGAACGCCAGGATCGACGCGTCGGCGCCCGCCAAGCTCCTCGAGCGCGTGTTCAAGGGCGGCCTGCCCCCGATGGCCATCGACGGCGATGCGGCGCTGGCCGCGGACGTCAGCTGGATCGCGCAGAACGTGCGGTGGGATCCGGCGGCGGACGCGGAACGGTTCTTCGGCCCGACGGTCGCCGAAGGCGTGAGCCGCGCCGGAGCGCAGTTCTCGCAAGCGGCCGAGGTCGCCAAGGCGGCGATGGGGCAGGTGCTCGACCTGTTCCAGTCGCGCAAGAAGAACTGATCCGCGCGCCGCGGCGACGGCGCCGCCCGCCGCCGCGCGCCCGCCCCGCGGCGGGCGGCAACGAGCTCCTTCGATGAACCACTTCCGCCGCCTCGTCTTCATCACGTTCACGCTGCTGCGCTTCGGCGTCGACGAGATCGCGCTCGGGCGCGTCCGCCAGCCGTGGCTGCGCGCGCTCGCCCGCATCATCTCCGTCGGCCGCAGCTACGACGAGCCGCGGGGCGCGCGCCTGCGCCAGGCGCTCGAGCGGCTCGGGCCCATCTTCATCAAGTTCGGTCAAGTGCTGTCCACGCGCCGCGACCTGCTGCCCGCCGACATCGCCGACGAGCTCGCCAAGCTGCAGGACCGCGTGCCGCCGTTCGACGGCGAGCAATCGCGCACGCTCGTCGAGCTGGCGCTGCTCAATGAGCTGGGCCGCCGGTTCGAAGACGTTTTCGAGAGCTTCGACCCGACGCCGATCGCCAGCGCGTCGGTGGCGCAGGTGCATTTCGCCACCGTCCGCGGCGGGCGCGAGGTCGCGGTGAAGGTGCTGAGGCCGAACGTGCTGAAGGCCATCGAGAGCGACCTGGCGATCCTGCACACGGTGGCGCGCTGGGCCGAACGGGTCAGCGTCGACGGCAAGCGGCTGCGTCCGCGCGACGTGGTCGCCGAGTTCGACGTCTACCTGCACGACGAACTCGACCTGATCCGCGAAGCCGCCAATGCGGCGCAGCTGCGCCGCAACATGGCGGGCCTGGATCTCGTGCTCGTCCCCGAGATGCTGTGGGACTACTGCACGTCCCGCGTGATGGTGATGCAGCGCATGAACGGCGTGCCGATCAGCCGGATCGACCGGCTGCGCGCGGCGGGCGTCGACACCGTCAAGCTCGCGCGCGACGGCGTCACCATCTTCTTCACGCAGGTGTTCCGCGACGGCTTCTTCCACGCCGACATGCACCCGGGCAACATCCAGGTCAGCATCGAGCCGGCCACGTTCGGGCGCTACATCGCGCTCGATTTCGGCATCATCGGCACGCTCACCGAATCGGACAAGGATTACCTGGCCCAGAATTTCATCGCCTTTTTCCGTCGCGACTACAAACGCGTCGCCGAGCTCCACATCGAAAGCGGCTGGGTGCCGGCCGACACGCGGCTCGAGGCGCTCGAGAGCGCCGTGCGCGCCGTCTGCGAGCCGCATTTCGATCGTCCGCTGAAGGACATTTCGCTCGGCCAGGTGCTGCTGCGGCTGTTCCAGACCTCGCGCCGCTTCAACGTCGAGATCCAGCCCCAGCTCGTGCTGCTGCAGAAGACGCTGCTCAACGTCGAAGGGCTGGGACGGCAGCTCGATCCCGAGCTCGACCTGTGGAGCACCGCCCAACCCTTCCTCGAGCGCTGGATGAACCAGCAGATCGGCTGGCGCGGCTTCATCGACAAGCTCAAGGACGAAGCGCCGCGCTATGCCCACCTGCTGCCCGAATTGCCGCGGTTGGTCCACCAGTCGCTGTCGAACGCCGCGCGCGCGGTCGAAGGCGACGCCGGCGCGGCGGGGCGGGCCATGGGCGAGTTGCTGCGCGAACAGAAGCGCACCAATCGCCTGCTGCATGCGTTGCTGTGGCTGGGGTGGGGCTTCGCGGCGGGCGTCGCGGTCGTGGCGCTCAGGTTGGCGCTGGGACGCTGACGAAGGGAAAGCCTGGGCGGTCGCC
>JBEVLR010000357.1:0-3717 GCA_040509075.1 Burkholderiaceae bacterium
GCCGCCGCCGATGGTTCGTGGCATGCTGCACGCGATTCGGGCGCCGCCCGATGCCGCGCGCCCGGCTGCAGGCGGGAAAGGTTCGCGCCCGATGCTCCGTCAAACCGCCAACGCCGCCGTCGCGCTGATGGCCGTGCTGCATCTCTACATCCTCGTGCTCGAGATGTTCCTGTGGACCACGCCCGCGGGCCGGCGCGCGTTCGGCACGACGGCCGAATTCGCCGCGGCCAGCAAGACGCTCGCGGCGAACCAGGGGCTGTACAACGGCTTCCTGGCGGCGGGCCTGTGCTGGGGCTTGGCGCTCGGCCGGGCGGGCGACGGCGTCGTGCTGTTCTTCCTCGGCTGCATCCTGGTGGCGGGCGCCTACGGCGGGCTCACCGTCGGCAGGAAAGTCCTCTTCGTCCAGGCGATCCCGGCCGCGATCTCGATCGCGCTGGCGCTGGCGAGCCGCACCGGCTGATCCCACGGCCGGTTTCCGTGCGCGGCAGGGTTCGATAATGGTTCGGGTCGTCACGAAACCGTCCCGGCGCCGCGCGCCGTCCCCGCCATGAATTTCCAGCAATTGCGTTCGGTGCGCGAAGCCGTCCGCCGCGGTTTCAACCTGACCGAGGTCGCCCAGGCGCTCCACACGTCGCAACCGGGCGTCAGCCGGCAAATCCGTGAGCTGGAGGAAGAGCTCGGCGTCGAGATCTTCGTGCGGGCCGGCAAGCGCCTGACCGGGCTGACGCCGCCCGGCCTGGCCGTTCTGCCGTGGGTCGAGCGCGTGCTGCACGATGCCGAAAGCCTGCAGCGCGCCAGCGAGGAATTCACGCAAGGCACCCGCGGCGTGCTGACGATCGCCGCCACCCATTCGCAGGCGCGCTACGCGCTGCCGACCGCGGTGCGCGATTTCCGCCACCTGCATCCGGGCGTGCAGTTGCAGCTGCACCAGGGCTCGCCGGCGCAGATCGCGCAGATGCTGCTGACGGGGACGGTCGACATCGGCGTCGCATCGCACCTGCTCGCCGAACATTCCGAGCTCGTCGCCCTGCCGTGCTACCGCTGGACGCATTCGATCGTCGCGCCGCAGGGCCATCCGCTGTTCGCCGACGGCGAGGTCACGCTGGAACGCCTCGCCAAGCATCCGATCATCACGTACGACATCGGCCTGACCGGCCGCTGGAGCATCGACGCCGCGTTCAAGCGCGCCGGCCTGCGGCCCGAGATCGTCATCACCGCGATGGACGCGGACATCATCAAGACCTACGTCGATCTCGGGCTGGGCGTGGGCATCCTCGCTTCGATCGCGATGGACGACGCGGGACGCGGCCCGGAGGGCCTGCGCGCGATCGACGCGCGCGACCTGTTCTCGATCAACACCACCAGCGTCGCGGTGCGCCGAGGCGGGCTGCTGCGCGGGTTCGGCTACGACTTCATCCGGATCTTCGCGTCGCACTTGACCCGCGAGGTCGTGGAAGCGGCGCAGCGTGCGCCGAGCGACATCGAACAAGCCCCGTTGTGATGGGGCCCCCACGCTCGCTGGCGCTCGCTGCCCCCCGAGGGGGCGTTCGCGTCGGGACCGGCGGAGCCGGATCCCTCGCTTTCCTTGAACTTCCGTTCGAGCCGCTGGGCGGCGGCGCCGGGAGCGGAATGGCCTCGTCGCGTCGGGACCGGCGGAGCCGGATCCCTCGCTTTCCTTGAACTTCCGTTCAAGCCGTTGAGCGGCGGCGCCGGGAGACTCCGTTCAGGTGGCCGCGAAGCGGGTGACGCGGCGCGGCTTCAGGAACACGCGGCTGCCGGGGGCGAGGGCGAGGAGGTCGCGCGCGGCCACGAATTCCTGGCGCGTGAGTTCTACGTCCACGAAGCTGCCGTCGTCGTCGCGCTTGAACTCGATGCGCGTGTTCGGGCCCACCGTCAGCATCTGGGCCAGCGTCACCGGCCAGGCGCCCGCGGACGGCCCGGCGACGATGTCGATCTCGTGCGGACGCACGTAATCGACGTCGGACGGGTTCACCGCATCCTCGCGCTTGAACAGGTTCACGTCGCCGAGGAACTGCAGCACGAACGGCGTCGCCGGATGGTCGTAGACCTGGTCGGGCGCGCCCTGCTGCTCGATCCTGCCGTCGTGCATCACGACCACGCGATCGGCGACTTCCATCGCCTCTTCCTGGTCGTGCGTGACGAAGATGCTGGTCAGCTGCATCTCGTCGTGCAGCCGGCGCAGCCAGCGGCGCAGCTCCTTGCGCACTTTCGCGTCGAGCGCGCCGAACGGCTCGTCCAGCAGCAGCACCTTCGGCTCGACCGCGAGCGCGCGGGCGAGCGCGACGCGCTGGCGCTGTCCGCCCGACAACTGGTGCGGGTAGCGGCCGGCCAGCCGGTCGAGCTGCACGAGTTCGAGCAATTGCGCGACCTTCGCCCGGATGGCGCCTTCCGCGGGGCGCGTGGATTTGGGCCGCACGCGCAAGCCGAACGCGATGTTCTCGGCGATCGTCATGTGCCCGAACAGCGCGTAGTGCTGGAACACGAAGCCGACGTTGCGGTCGCGCACTTCGGTGCGCGTCGCGTCCTCGCCCTGGAACAGCACGCTGCCCGCATCGGGCACTTCGAGGCCGGCGACGATGCGCAGCAGCGTGGTCTTGCCCGACCCCGACGGCCCCAGCAGCGCGACGAGCTCGCCGGCCGGGACGTGCAGGTTCAGGTCGTCGCAGACGGCGAGGCCGCCGTACCGTTTCGTGACGCCGCGGATCTCGATGCTCATGGATAAACCTCCGTCATGGCGACGTGTCCTCGCCGTGCGACGACTTCAGGCGCCGCTCGACGACGTATTTCAGGACGAGCGTGACCAGCGCGAGCGCGGCCAGCAGCGAAGCGACGGCGAACGCGGCGGCGAATTGGTATTCGTTGTAGAGGATCTCGATGTGCAGCGGCAGCGTGTTCGTCTGCCCGCGGATGTGGCCCGACACGACGCTGACCGCGCCGAACTCCCCCATCGCCCTCGCATTGCACAGGATCACGCCGTACAGCAGCGCCCACCTCACGTTGGGCAGCGTCACGCGCCACAGGATCTGCCAGCCCGAAGCCCCCAGCACCCGCGCCGCCTCCTCCTGCTCCTGCCCTTGCGCCTGCATCAGCGGGATCAGCTCGCGCGCGATGAACGGGAACGTGACGAACACCGTCGCCAGCACGATGCCCGGCACGGCGAAGATGACCTTCAGGTCGTGGTCCCGAAGCCATTCGCCGCACCAGCCCTGCAGGCCGAAGACGAGCACGTAGATCAGGCCGGCGATCACCGGCGAGACGGAGAACGGCAGGTCGATCAGCGTCAGCATCAGGTTCTTGCCGCGGAAATCGAATTTCGCGATCGCCCAGGCCGCGGCCACGCCGAACACCAGGTTCAGCGGCACCGAAACGGCGGCCGCCAGCAGCGTGAGCCTGAGCGCCGCCAGCGCATCGGCATCGGTCAGCGCGGCCAGATAGACGTCGACCCCCTTGGCGAAGGCCTCGACGAAGACGGCCATCAACGGCACGAACAGGAACAGCACGAGGAACGCCAGCGCGACGCCGATCAACAGGCGCCGCGCCCAGGCCGGCTCGGCGGTCGGGCCCGGCTCGCGCGCCGACGCGGGCCGGCGCGCGGGGGCGGCGGGCAACGCCATCGTCAGGCACGAATCGTCGCTCACGAAACCCTCTCCGCCGGACGCGGGACAAACCGCCCCGCGCGGATCCGGCTCGGCCGGG